>CAZIHN010000054.1:0-7805 GCA_964538845.1 uncultured Nitrosopumilaceae archaeon
TATAAAATTGTCATGTACGTTGTTAATCAAGAATTTACAGACCATCATTTTGAACACGTAGAATGCCCAGGCAGATTAACTTAGATATTACATTAGGTGGCAAACAAAGTCTAAACAAAAATCTTGGCACCGATTTTATTCATGTCTTGGATAAATGTTGGATATGAAACATCAACAGAATCAGGATCGGTAACCGTGCAATTGCCAACATACATACCTGCAATGGAAAATGCCATGAATAACCTGTGATCTTCGAAGGAATTCAGATTAGAACTTTTTACATGCTCTGGTGCCTTTAGAATCAATCCATCCTCCTTTTCAGTGACGCCAACTCCAAGCTTTGCAAGTTCACTTGAGACAATAGCAATTCGATCTGTTTCTTTAAAGCGAGCATGTCTTACATTGTAGATCTCGATTGATTCTGATGTTTTCAGAGATAATATTGCGAGAGCTGGAAGCAGATCTGGTGTATTAGAAAGATCAAAACTTCCACCGCGAAGCAATTCTGGTGAATTTACAGTTATCTTTTCACCGATGTTTATTTTTACACCTAGTCTTTCCAAATGTGATATTATTTCTCGGTCTCCTTGGGGTAGGTCTAAAATAGATGCCGAAATTGAAATTTTATCACCGAGCAAAACTGCTGCAGAAAGCAAAAGTGCCATGCTTGAAAAGTCGGAAGGAACTTCAAAATCTGCAGGTTTGTAGGATTGAGCTGGTACTTTGTATTTCTTGTATGGCAATAATGTTTCAACTCCTACACCAAATTTTGCCATGGTAGATATCGTGGCATCAAGGTATGGTTTTGACACTAGATTGTCTTCAATGTTTACCGTAATTCCATTTTTCATCAGTGGGCCTGCAATCAAGAGTGCCGAAATGAATTGACTTGAAACAGAACCAGAGATGGTGGCAGTGCCTCCAATAGCCTTTCCCTTTATTGAAATTGGCGCTCTTCCGTCGGTAGAGTCACAATGAGCTCCTAGCTGTTCTAAAGCATCAAGGAGCGGTTGCATGGGTCTTTTTTGTAAACTTGAATCACCAACAAGAGTTATCGATGAATCGCTAAGCGAAGATATTGCTGCAGCAATCCTTATTGTGGTACCTGAGTTTGAGGCATCTATTTTATCTGTCTTAGGAATTATCTCTCCATTACCTTCTACTGATATTGTATTGCCTGTCGTCTCTATCTTTGCTCCAAAGGACTTGCAAGCATCAACTGTTGCAAGAGTATCTCTTGAGAGCAAGACATTTCTTATTGTGCTCTTCCCTTTTGCAAGTGTTGCCAGAAAAAGAGCACGGTGGGAATAGCTCTTGTTTGGAGGGCAGACTATATTGCCAGACAACCTTGATTTTTCAATCTTACACTTCATGGACTTCAGCTTTCTCGTTGTTTACCGGAGAAATTAATGTAGTTCCCTCAAGTGACGAAAATACTTTTTTGATGCTTGATATTTTATCGTTTTTTGTTACGGCAACAATGGCAGGACCATTGCCAGAGACAGAAGCACCCAATGCACCATTGTCTAAAAGCTCGATCAGGATTTTTGGATGGGCACTCAATATTGTGGATGTTGCAAGACCATTTAGTATCATGGCACTCCAATAATCTGATTTATTGGCCAGTTCCCAAGCCTTTGAAAAAACTGAATTTAATATCTTTAACTTCTTTACATTACCGCGCTTTCGAGCCTTTGGCACAAAGATTACTGCAACCAAATCTTCTTGGGCTTTTTCTGCTTTTACAATCTTGATGTTATAGTTGTCTGTAACAACAAATCCGCCAAAATAACACGCACATGCATCATCAAATGCTCCTGTGATACTAACTTTAGATTGAAGGGAGGCATTGACTCCATCTTTGAGTATATCTAAATCGGTTGCCTTGGGTTTGAATAATTTTGCGCAGGCAAGAGATATTACAGAGGAAATCGCACTTGAACTCTTTAATCCATAACCTGAAGGGATTTCTGTTTTCACAGAAATGCTAATTTTATTTTTTTCAAGTTCGGATTTTGGAACAGATATCTCTACAACCTTCCGTATTAGTCTTGCACTAAGATTGGATTCTCTATTTTCAAAAAAGATTCCTCTACCAGGTACAGACTCTACATTTGCCTCTATGCCAAGAGATATTCCAAGTGTTGCGCCTTTTCCAGTAGCTATTGCATTTACTATGGATACTGCACCATGCATGCTCGCTTTTACTGTAGTCATTTCTAAAATCTACCAAGCAACGTCAATTTCATGGCTTCATATGGGGCTGGTTTTTTAAGCCAAATTTCAAATGATTTCATTGCTTGAGCAAGAAGCATTTCCCAACCATATATGATGGTGGCGCCTTTATTTTTTGACTCTTCTATTAAAGGAGTCTCAACCGGAGTGTAAACAATATCGTAAACTATGGAATTTTTGTTGATATTTTTTGTCGATATTGGACATCCTCCCGCCCCTCTAAGTCCCACTGACGTTGCATTTACAATAAACTTGCATTTGCTAGAAATTTCTCCTGCAGTATCAAGATCGCAATACTCTGATTCTATTCCCAATTTTTGAATAAATTTTACCAATTCTTCTGCATTTTGATGAGTCCTGTTCGCGATTATTATTTTACGGACTTTTTCTTTACTAAAAGCTGCGGCAATTGCTCTTGCAGCGCCTCCTGCACCGACAAGTAATACATCTGTTCCATTGCACTCTATTTTTTTCTTTTTTATTGGGTCCAAAAAGCCCTCTACATCAGTGTTATACCCAACAAGGTTCCCTTCTGTATTGACTACAGTATTTGTTGCACCCACAAGACTGCACTCTTCATCTACTTCGTCAAGAAATTTCATCATCTCTATTTTGTGAGGAATAGTGACATTAAATCCTGCAATCCCTATTTTTTTAAGAGACTCTACGCCCGACTCTAATTCTCCTTTAGGTATTCTATAGGCTATATACGCACAATCAAGACCGAGAAATAAAAAAGCTGAATTATGGAGAGCCGGCGATAAAGAATGGTCAATGGGATCTCCTATGACTGCATAGGTTTTTGTCATTATTTCCCACTCGATAAATCACGATTTAAGTTATTAGGGATTCTAGAACAATTATTGAGCTCAAATTCCGTACTGGTTGTTTTTTGAATAGAATTTTTTAAGTTTTGAACCACACTTTGGGCATGCTATTTGAGAATGAATTGTTGCACAGTCTAAACATACAAAATTTTTTGCTTCTGTTTTGGTTGAGCTTGATCTGTACTGATAAATCATAATGAATGCAATGGCAGCAACCCAGACCAAGACTAGGAAGAGAATCAATCTGAATACACCAAGAATGACAGTAACAGCAGTAGCTAAAATGATGATATTCCGTGGAGTATTGTCTTGAGACGAGTTTAGTTTCAACACTATAGCTATTGCATCTGTTTTAATAAAGATGTTCCATAGAATAGGATAATTAATTAATGTTAAGGCCGTCTGTAAATCAATGGGAGAGCATGAGGAATTCTCAGATATTGTAGATGAATGTATGAAACTGTTTGATGAAAACATAGCGGTATTGGGTGAAATTGAGAGCTTGGCTGAAGATGAAATAGAAGATATTGTAAAAACTGGTTTAACTAAAAATGATCTTCATGACATGGCGTATGAAGTGGCTGATTTAGCAAGAATTAGAAAAGCTGAATCCGATTTTCTTAAAAGACATTTTGAAAGACCCTCGGATTGATTGCTCTAATAGATTCTTCTTGTAAGGTTACTTTTCCAAACTAAAAATTCTCTTCATTTCATCTAGGCTAAATTGGCCTGGAACAATGGGTTTTCCAAGTGAAACATATGTGTAAGGGCTCCCAAGCTTTGTGCAAAGAACTCTAGACATTCTACCATTTTCTCCCATGGCAAAGGATACCAGGTTGGTATTTTTTTTAGCTGATTTGTATAGGGAGAGAATACGTATGGTATCATCTAGAGTTTTTGCGTAGGTAACTATCTTGACATTGTTTGAAAGTCTAGACATTTTATTTAGAGTCGATTTCAGGGTTTGTTCATTGGGTGTTTTTTTAAAGTCATGCCAAGATACCAGTATGTTGGTTTTTGTATTTTTGAGATATTTGTGCAGGTTTTTGTCTTTCTTCAATGTGTTGTATTCTACGTCAATAAGATAGGGCTCAAAGTCTGCTATCAATTTCAAAATAGAAATTCTTTCCTTTTCAGTACCTTGAAATTTTCCGCCCTGTTTTTTTGGCCTTAATGTGCATACACATCTTTCAAGATTTTTACCAGCAAGAGTCAAGCAATAGGGAACCTGAGTTGGACTCAAAAAATCTAGCCTCAGCTCTACATAATCAGAATGTGCAAGCCCATACTTCAAGAGGCTTAGTACTTTCTTAGGTCTAGTTTCCGCTACAATTGCACACGTCTTAGTTGCCATTACGAAAGCGGGTGATTAATTGCCCTTTGTGTTGGTAGGTTGGTTTACTGTCTCGCCACACCAGTGCCACGATTCCAATATTGCGCAAATGCCTGCATTACTCTGTGCACGATGTAACAAGTTCTTCATGTGAGACCATTGCCAGTCTGAGCATATATGATCTCCACAAATCCTCTGTCCTCCTGAAAATCTGTCTGTTGTATGATTGTCTGGTAAGATACTGAGGTCCCTTGGGGTGAGTGCGCTGGCAGCCGGCAATGACAAAGCAAATATCATTAAGGATGATAACGCTACTGCAACCAACCCGATTTTTATTGGGTGTTCCGACATTCTATTTGCCTCTATATTTTACTAGTATATTTAGATTAGCATCAAATTATTCTAAATTACAACTAATGAATTTTATTCAATATTCCAAAAAAACGTTAATTCATAATATTCCCTTGGGATATCCCTAAACTATGGTATTATGGTAATTCTGGCAAGGCGCCTCTGATTAATTGGTATCTGGTATAGTTCAAAGACAAAATACCATAAAGAAACTTTTATGAAACGATCACGAGCACTAGTATTCATGAGCACTGAAACAAGGTCTGAATCAAGAGACACTATCTTCATAGGAAAAAAGCCACTCATGGCATATGTGACGTCGGCCCTCATTCAGCTTGCAAACCGGCCAAAAGTCTCTATAAGGGCAAGAGGACTAAGTATAGGTAGGGCAGTAGACGTTGCACAAATAATCGCAAGAAGGACTGAGAGTTCAGGATATGCCATTGGTGAAATAAAGATAGGTTCTGAGCAGCTCCAATCACAAGATGGAAGGACAAGAAACGTGTCAACCATCGATATAGAAATAAAAAGAAATGCATGAATTGACTAAAACATGTTTTTTTGGCATGTTTTAGATGATTTTCTTTATTTTTGAAAGTCTGTGAAACAATATGGTAAACCATTATGCACCCCAAGACCTCTACAAGTCCTCATGCATGTTGATAGGATGTAGAGTAAAGGTTATTTATTAAGGATCGTCAATCAACCCATGGTAACAACTAACAGCAAGTCGTATTTTAGAACCGTGGAAACAAGCCATAGGAAATACACTGCTGCATTAAAGAGAGCTCGATCCAGACAGTCAATAATGAATTTGTATTGGAGACACAAGAGGGATCACGAGTCTCTCCTCAGGAAACATCTCAAAGACGAAATGTCTGAGATAATCGCAATAAAAAAGAAATTCAAATAACTTTTCTTTTTTCTTTGATTTTATTTTCTAAAATTTTCAATCAGAGTTGTACCACATACTTATTACACTTTTTGTCGAACTCTCTTGTACTGGTGGAACTTTAGACTTGTTAGCTATGTGCTTTTCTGTGACTATGTGGGACTCTATCTCTTTTTCATCTACATCTACAGAACAAATGTTACAACGTAAATTCAATGTATTTGTCATAACGCTACCTTATAATTAGCATTCTGAAATCTTGCCAATTTATTTTTCTACTATGTATTCGTCATCGACTTCTGTTCCAAAATGTCTACCAGTTGCTGGTTTCGCATAGCCAAGAACTGTATCTCCCTTCTTGACATGAGTCACTGAAACCAAATGACCGTTAGGCCTTACAAATCTAATTGTCTCGGCGTTTTGTGCAATAATTCCACCAACTTCATTTCCAATTTGAGCTTTGATCATAAGCATCGGTCGACTTTCAATCTTTGAACGTCCAACAGTAGCTCTTCGCGCTTTACCGTGTGAATCTAGAACCAACACTTCTGAACCAGTTTCTAATTCAGAAAGATATTTTGTAGTGCCATCGGGGGACAAAGTATAGCAATGGACGGCTCCTGCATTAACTCTAAATGGTCTTGGCGAGGTAAATGATGATCCAACTGATTCATTGTGAACTAGGAAGAGAAAGTTTGACCTGCTTCCGATTAGCATTCCTTCACCTTTGCCTAGAATTGAAGCAGTATCAACGCATACTCGTTCACCATTTCCTACCTCTTTAATTTCCAAGATCTTGGCTGGTTTAAGATCAAAGCTCCTTGTTCCAAGATATACAAGCGTCTCTCTTACCTCGTTTAATGATCCAGTTGAAAATATTACTCCATCTACTCCGATCTCTAATATCGAGAACATTTTTCTGACCTCATCCGGAGTTTTGGCCATTGCAAAAATCTTTGTATGAATTTTGTGCAATTTGGCAATAATATTCTCTAGTGGAATTATTTTCCAATCCTTTACCTCTATTATAACAAAATCCAATCCGCTTTTTGCAAATTGTAATATTTTTTCAATATCTGCATTTGAGAGTACTTTGAATTTCATCCCTGTCTTTTTTCCCCTGAGTTTTGCAA
Source organism: uncultured Nitrosopumilaceae archaeon (assembly GCA_964538845.1). Classification (GTDB taxonomy): domain Archaea; phylum Thermoproteota; class Nitrososphaeria; order Nitrososphaerales; family Nitrosopumilaceae; genus Nitrosotalea. The sequence continues at coordinate 6,772 of CAZIHN010000054.1, forward strand.
CCCTATCAAGAATCACATAGTTTGAGCTCTGGGATGTATGTATAGTAGATAATCTAGTCTTGACTCCCTTTAGAATAGATGGATCTAGATTTACGGTCTTGATTCCTTCTTTTTCAATCTCTGACAAGAATTTGCCAATCTCACCCTTTGAAACTTTGGGAGAGATTATTAGCTCTCTATTTTTGGTCAAGGTATTTCGCTGCTTCGGTTGCAGTCTCTTTTCTAAATATTATTGCGGCTAGAGCCTGAGTCATCTTACCTGGATTCAAATGTTCGAAAATATTGCGTCCATATGTTACTCCCTTTGCTCCAGCTTTCATGGCATCTTCAGTCATCTGTAACACATCCAATTCAGTCTTGGCCTTTGGACCGCCGGCAATAACAACAGGAACTGGAGTACTCTTGATAACCTTTGCAAACGAGTCAATATCGCCTGTATAAAGTGTCTTAACAATATCAGCACCACATTCAGCCCCAATCCGTGCTACATGTCCAACTATGTCTGGGTCGTGCGGATTCTTGATGTTCTCACCTCTTGGATACATCATTGCCAAAAGAGGCATGCTCCATTTGTGACAGTCATCTGCTATCTTGCCAAGTTGCTCTATCATTTCAGGCTCCTCTTTTCCACCAATGTTGATATGCAGAGATACTCCGTCTGCACCGAGTCTTAACGCTTCTTCAACTGAACCAGTTAGCATTTTTCGATTAGGGGATGATGAGAGTATAGAGCTTCCAGACAAATGGACCAATAACCCAATCTTGGTTGGCTTTGGAAGATTCTTGAAGATTCCCTTGTTAATTATTACAGAAGTTAGACCGAAATGTTGGCAATCGTAAATTAGTGAATATGGATTCTCTAAACCCTTGATTGGACCGTTTGAAATTCCATGGTCCATAGGTATGCACAGCATCTTTCCGTTTTTTAAGATGCGATTCATTCTGATTTGATGACCTGTTACCATTGGAGATATCGCTGGAGTGCCCTACTTAAAAATAATTGGTTTTCCATATTCAAAACAGTGTTAATTTTT
>CAZIHN010000055.1:0-7681 GCA_964538845.1 uncultured Nitrosopumilaceae archaeon
TTACTGTTGAACTAGGAGATTGGACTTGATCCTTTATTTCAAGATAGGTTGGTGTTGGTGGTATTGGCGTCATAACGCTATTATTGGTGCTTGGAATGGCAGCCCCAACTGATGATCTTTCATCAGGTTTGCTAAAGTTCCTATATTCTGCGAGAACCGAACCGCATGTACTGCATATGTATTGACCCTTTTCCAATAGGACCAAATTTTCTGCTACTATCTCATTTGGACTCTCGTACTCTACTTTTGGACTTCCTTCATATTCTCGCTCACAGGTATTGCAATAGTATTTTGAAATCTTGTCCGAATCTAAACGACCAACAGGAGCAAGGAATAGGTCTGGACCGCCAAGATTTCCCTTCCTTTGTTGATCATCGTTTACGGTTGCCATAACATAACCCCCAGATCCCCTCAACTTCTTTAATCTAAATTCGAAACTCATACCTTTATCCTAAGAGAAAGTCTGTTAATTATGTATATCATTTTACGGATTCATAGTTCAAATGTTAGGGCAAGAGATTATACAATTTTTAAAAATATCACAATTTTTTTCAATAATTTGGAAAGAGTTAATAGAGACAACGCTTAACGTTAAGCTAAAATAATGGCGGATATAGATTACCAAACTTCTCTGTCATTTAGATAAAAAGTTGATGAATATATTTGACAAAATTTGAAGAATTGGGAATAAAGGCCACAATAGTTAGTGCACTAAATGAAATAGGTTTTCTCGAACCATTCCCTATACAAAAAGCAGCAATTCCAGTACTACTTTCTGGTCAGGATGTTATAGGTCAAGCTCATACTGGAACGGGAAAGACAGCTGCATTTTCACTTCCCATAATTCAGCATCTTTCTCCTAGAGGGGGAATACAAGCTGTTATTTTAGCTCCGACAAGAGAGCTTGCTGTTCAGATATCAAGTGAAATCCAAAAGTTTTCCAGGAATTCTGGTATTCGAAATGTAACTATCTATGGTGGTCAGAGCATTAATGTCCAACTTCAAGAACTTCAAAGAGGAGTCGAAATTGTGGTCGCTACTCCAGGACGTCTAATCGATCATATCAAACGTGGTTCAATTAGGTTAGAAAAAGTAAAGTACGTTATACTTGACGAGGCTGATACTATGCTTGATATGGGATTTATTGATGATATCAAATTCATTTTGGACCTCGTTCCAGAACAGCATATAACCGGTTTATTCTCGGCAACTATGCCACCTGAGATATTGATGCTGGCTGAAAAATATATGAATAATCCTCAAAAAATTTTCATAGATTCAGACGATCTGAGTGGAGAGGGAATAGAACAAGCTTTCCTAGTAATAAAAGATAGAGAAAAAACGGATTATTTATTCAAATTTATTAAAGAAAATGCCGCAGGTCAAGCAATTGTTTTTTGCTCAACAAAAGACAGAACTAGAAGAGTTGCCCATGAACTGGAAAAAGCAAGATTCAATGTGGTCTCAATTCAAGGAGATATGTCCCAATTCAGAAGAGACAAGGCAATGTATCTATTTAAGAAAGGTAAAGCAGACATTCTTGTAGCAACTGACGTTGCAGCAAGGGGAATTGATGTGCCTGAAGTTGCATTGGTAGTAAATTATGATGTTCCAAACCAGGACATGGTGTACTTTCATAGAATTGGCAGAACTGCTAGGGCAGGGGCTAAGGGCAGAGCCATTACCTTGGTATCGTATTCTTCTATTGGCGATTTCAAGGCTATATCTAACCAAACTAAAGTTCAGATGAAAGATCTAAACAAAGAACTAGGAATTGAAATTAAGATTCCAGATCCTCTCAAAAGGGAGGTAAGTCATAGGAGAAACTTTGGCAGGTCTGGAGGGGACTATGGTAGAAGTAACTACCGAAGAGACGATAGACGAAGATCTGGCAATAGGAACTATTACGGGCTTAGAAGTCGCTGGTAGAAAAACGTTCAATATATTTAGGGATTCAGAATTTAATAATATATGGATAAAGCAAAAGCGGTTAATTCAAAGAACTGGGAAACCGAGGTAATGAATTCTCAGGTTCCCGTGTTTGTAGACTTTTGGGCTGAATGGTGTGGTCCATGCAGGATGGTTACTCCTGTAGTTGAGGAATTAGCCAATGAATATGCAGGAAAGGTTAACTTTGTCAAGGTCAACGTTGATGAGAACAATGAACTTGCATCAAAGTACAACGTATTCAGTATACCTACCCTTGCTGTATTCAATAAAGGTCAGATAGTAGCACAACAAGTCGGAGCTGCATCAAAAGGTTCCTATAAGAACATGATAGACAATGCTCTCTCAAAAATCTAAGCCACTCATCATTTTTTAAATCTAAAATATTTAATACCCCTCACAGAAACAATTCATATGTCATTTGGCGATGTAGATACTCTAAACCTTCTTTTTGAAAAACTACAAAACCTACTAAATGATACTCAAGGATATTACGAATCATTTCTAGATGCTAATGCAATGTATAAGCAAGGAAAACTAACAGACAAGGAATTTTTTGAAAAACTTGGAGACTATGTTGTTGCATACTCTTCATTGGAATTCCTTTCTGTAAAAGTAATCCAAGAGCTTAAAAAATCACTAGACAAAATTGTAACTGGTCGTATTTCTGGCACGGCTACTGTTTCTCCAATGCAGCCTAGTATGGTACAACAAGCACCTCCAGTTACAGCAGCTACATTACCCGGACTTGGCCGTCCGCCATCAATCATTTCAGCCTCTTCTGCATTTTCTAATCCAGGAGTTTTACCACCACCAGACCCATCTCTTATGCCAAAGCAAAATCCATCAGGTGGTCCAACTTGTAGCACATGTGGGTCTCCCATAAAGGTAAATGCAAAGTTTTGCTCCAAATGCGGAAATAAAATTCAATAAAATATTTTCCCAGAATTATTCTTGATTTGCACCACATTCTGTACAGAATTTGGCACTAGAAGATAATTTAATACCACATTCCGAACAAAATTTTGAATTTGAATCATTTTCGATTTTAACCCCGCCATATAGACCACTCCCAATTGTCTTTACTGCCCCCGTTGGTGTGAATTTGTCATCGTCTACAAGCGGAACTGGAGCAAAATCTTTTTCCTCTACAAATGTCATGATTCTTGGCATTTGCTCTCCCGGATTTTTTGGATCTGGTACCATGTCACCTAACCAAAATGCAAATCTGAGTAATGTCAACTCAGGTGTAGAAAAAGTCAGAGTATGGTTTGACATGTAATCATCCGCTGCTATTTTACCATTGAATACCTTCATCAAAAACACTAATTGTTATAGATGTATATTCTTTTTTGTGAATAAACTTGAAAAAACCTTGACTAACTTGGTTCACTAACATGGTTCGACAATCGTTTTATGCCTAAAAAATATCTTAGAAAATATGGGAAAACTAGAAAGAGGAAAAGATAGGGTTCAAGATAAAACGCGAATCTATAGTAAAGAATTTGAATTCGGTGATTTGCAAGTAAAGTTTCGTCATCCTGTCACATTAAATGGTGTCTAGATAAAGGATTTGGATAAAGAATCGCTAATTTAGCGAAACTGCTGGTGATTGGATGTTTTAGTATATCAAAGAAATAGAATGGAAAATGATCTTTACCTGCTATCTTAATAACGAAGCAAATCAAAGAGTTGTTGTAAATAATTCGTTTGGTTATTGTCATAAAATACCAAAGTTGTATCTACTCCGACTCCCTGTGCTATATACAAGGCAGGTGCTATGTCATTTGGAGTGCCTCTCCCACCAGACATGGAAAGTTGTATCTCATTTACTGCACTTGGAGATTCTACTCTAATCTGTGATATTGCTGAGGAAGAGCACTGGGCAAGGCAGGGGCTAGAATAATATCCACTCATCATGACATTTATCTGACTCATCTGGGCTGCCACGGTACCCCAATCCCAAGGTGTTGTGGACCATCTTATGGGAGGATATGATATTGCAGCCATTAGCTTGGCGTTGCTTCCAGTCTTTTGATTGTACTGACTTATCACGGAATTGGCTTGACTAAAGTAGGCTAAGGATTTAGTCATGTCTGTAGTAAAGTCAGGACTATCTCCCTTCTCATAATCGTAAACTATCAGATCATAGCCTTTTGGTAATGTTGGTACCTCGGACAACATGTCTTTTATTGAAAAGTAAATTCTGTATGAAAGTGCATGTACTCCTGGCTTGAATAATGATTTGGCTTGATTTGCTTGCTGTAATGATATTGTAGGATCCCCGTCCATCCCACTTCCTATCATGATGTAATCACCACTCTTGAGATACTTTGTAAAAATGTTGAGGCTAGTTGTATAGTATTGTTGATTGGTATGAAGCCAGAATCTTAGATTAAAGTTGTTTAGGTTTTTTACTTGAACATTCTGAGTTGTAGAATCTGTTCCATCACTAACTTTTACAGTTTGTGATGTACCTATGTTTGTTGGCATGACAATGCCATTTGGAACCTTAAAGTAGACAAGCATGGATTGGCCCGGAGAGAGTGAGACCTGAGAGCTTTGTTTTGTAAGACATAATGCTGGATTCTTGCCCGCTCCATCAAAATCAAGTCTAAGCTTGTTGGAATTTGCAGCACATCCATTTGGAGATAGCGCTCCACTGTCTTTTAAGAAACCATTGTTATCCATCGATGTCATGATATATGGCCATTGAAAGTTAACTGATGTAAGTTCTGTCTTGTTGGTATCTACATACCAGTTACTATAGGGAACAGTATTTCCTGCTACAAGAATTGAGCTAATTGATATATTGTTAGTTCCATTGTTTGTGATTCCAAGGGCTCCCCAAGAGTAACCTTTTGTGCTAGTTTGATTGACCCAGAGATTCGCTTGACTTATGGCAAAAGAATGTCCGCTTGGTACAGAAGCTGTTGCAATAACCTGAGTAGTTGCAGATCCAGTCTTTCCATTTCCGTCATTAACTGTATCTATAGCATTGTAGGTTCCTGCTGCAGAGTAGGTGTGTGTTGGATTTTGCATTGTTGATGTCGAACCATCGCCAAAATCCCACGAGTAGCTGTATGTACCAGAACCACCGCTTGGGGTTCCCGTAAAGGTAACTGTGAATGGAACACTACCGCTTGTAGCACTTGCACTAGCAGAGACTGTAACTGGCGGAATAGGAGCTGTTACAGTTATAGAAATACTTGATGATCTTGTTTTTCCTAAACTATCTGTTACAGTTGCCTTAGAATTGTAAGTACCTGCTGCAGAGTAGGTGTGTGTTGGATTTTGCATTGTTGATGTCGAACCATCGCCAAAATCCCACGAGTAGCTGTATGTACCAGAACCACCGCTTGGGGTTCCCGTAAAGGTAACTGTGAATGGAACACTACCGCTTGTAGCACTTGCACTAGCAGAGACTGTAACTGGCGGAATAGGAGCTGTTACAGTTATAGAAATACTTGATGATCTTGTTTTTCCTAAACTATCTGTTACAGTTGCCTTAGAATTGTAAGTACCTGCTGCAGAGTAGGTGTGTGTTGGATTTTGCATTGTTGATGTCGAACCATCGCCAAAATCCCAAGAATAGGTGTATGTGCCAGACCCACCGCCCGGAGTTGAAGTAAAACTTACACCAAGTGGAGCTGTTCCAGTTGTGCTATTTGAAGATACTGATGTTGTAATAGGAGGAAAGCTTGCAACAACAACTATTGAAATGCTTGATGAGTCGGTATTTCCATTGCTGTCCTTGACAGTTATCTTGGCAGTATATGTTCCAGTTGAATAATTGTGTGACGGATTTTGCATTGTTGATGTCGAACCATCGCCAAAATCCCAGGAATAAAAGTACACTCCTGAGCCCCCACTTACTGTCGTTACAAATCTGACAGTAAGAGGAGAGACTCCAGTTGTAGTGCTGGCGCTAGTTGAAACTGTGAGAGGAAGTGCCTTTGATGTGGTCGTTGTAGGAATTACCTGTAAGATTTTTGTTGATGAATAGGTTCGATAGATAGTACCTCCTACAAATTTTGCCTTTATACTATAAGATCCAGCGGTGGTGGGAGCTTTCAAACCGCTGACAAGATAATTACCGTTATTATCCGTGATTACATTTGGTATGAATATTGGGGAAGGTGCAATAAATGATATTGTCATTCCGCCAAGAGGTTTGCCAGTAGTGGTATCAGTCAATGTACCATTTACAGCAAATATACCGCCTGAAGAAACTGATTTTGGATTAATAAAGAGAGAAACAATCACATTGTCTTTTGATAGAGGGGCAGCCATAGCATTATGGACAACAAATATTGAAGCAAGAATTAAAAATCCAAATAATAAGAATAGCGAATTTGTAGTCCTTAATTTTCTTGTTATTGAACTTTTCTTATCTATTTCTCTTTTCACGTAAAGTGGATAATTATAGCTGCTATTGTAGAGTAGCTTGTTATCGTTGTTAGAGACACATTTCCAAAAATGGAAATGACTTTACAAAATAAGCAAAAGCTTGTTGTAATATTATATTACAAATTATTTGAAATTTTTTTCAAAGCGACAAATTCACCTTATAATAATCAGTTTTTAGCAGATGAAAATGTCTCATGATAAAATAACAATTTATTAAAACTATCCAAATACTTGTGAAGTATCTATGTGTGGTTGAACCTTTTTCCACAACCATCCAAGGATAATTGCATTGACAATCCAGTATATAGTCATAGTAACCAGCGAGACCATCCTAAAGCCATTTACCAAATCCGTTGATATTGTAATTTTATCTGGATATGAGGGCATTACAATAAAAGCAATGCTAATGAAAAGCAAATAACCTAAAATGGCTAAAAATTTTTTTCTTGGCAACTTTTTGTATAGAATAGCAAATCCTAGTGCGCCGAAACCAGAAAGTGACAAAAAAGAAACATACAAAATTGTTCTAAGATAAATAGTACTTGGATCTCCAACGGTTGGAGGGTTTGCGGGATATTTTAGAAATGGAATGAAAAAAATTGTAGCCCACATTATTCCTGCAAGTAAAAGTGCTTTTTTGGTCTCGTTTTGGCTTGGGAGAAAATGACGCGAATATGCAAATACCAAACCAAATAATGCTCCAGTTGCAACCCCTAACATGGCTCCTCCAATTATGGAGCCTTGTTTTTGCCATATCCTATAATCTGTAAATGCTTTCCAAAATTCTGGACTATTCTTTACTTCGCCTGATGCAAGCATTCGTTGATTCTCAATTCCTATAGTGGCGTCAAGGTAAGGTTCTACAAGAACAATGTTCGCAAAACCATGGATTATTCCTGCCAATAATCCTGCTACTAGAACTATAGCAAGAAAATGAAAGGTTTTCATGAATATTATACTAGTGACATGGAAAACCAGAAGAGTGTCTCATATCATGTGTCATCTCATGCAGATACATCTGGCCATATGCTTGCGGACCTTGAAAGAGACTAAAAATTTGTCCTTGATCAAAACCCACTGCAAAGAATCCTAATCCAAATACCGCTAGTAAAATTCCCACAGCAATTAGTGGAATCTTTGCCTGTGATCTTGTTATCTGAAATGTGTTAACCATTTCTGTCACTACAATATTTTACATTTATTTAAATTATTGGATGGTTTATCCAACGTATTGTTTTATGGAATTAGTTTTTGTTTTACAGAAAGTAAAAGTGGACCGAGGGGGATTTGAACCCCCGACATCCGCGTTGCGAACGCGGCATCA
>CAZIHN010000056.1:0-7590 GCA_964538845.1 uncultured Nitrosopumilaceae archaeon
TTGGTAAGACTTATTATCGCTGAAATTTTCTTAATGGACTCTTTATCATCTTGAGATAGAATAGATTTGTATCTAGCATACAACCATTCAGATATCTTTGAATGTCTAGCATGTACAAGTGACAATCCTAGAACCAGCTGATCTCTATGATTTATCGGCATGTCTTCATCCATAGTAGAATAGAATAGACTCTGTGGATTATTGAATGACAGTTTCTCGGATAGCTTTTTTTCAACATATGTAAATATTTTGTATTCTCTACTGGTTAGGAGCTTAAAAGAAACTAGATTTTTCAGTAAACATTCCTTCTCTTTGTTGAGTTTATACAAATCATCAATACCTATAGTTTTCTTTATCTGTTCTGCAGTAACGTATCCATTGTGAAATATCTTTGGATCTTCCAAAAATAATGAAAGAGCACCTTCTCTAAGACCATGATTACTAACATATGTATCAGAAAAATTGTATTTTTCTACCAAGGTAGCAATCACACAAGAACCAGCAATAATAGTTTCAGCCCTTCCCGGACCAATCACCGAGATCTTGGAAATATTGGAGGTTTTAATATTTTGGAGTCTTTTGACAGTAGAATTAAGTGATTTACTATTCACTTTATAATTGTGAATTTTATCCAGTGGATATCTGGCTACTTGCTGTTCATATCGTATCAAAGCCCGTAAAACACCTCCCACTCCCACTAATTTTGCATCTTTACTAATTCCAAGATCTTTTTTGCTTGGCAGAAGATTCCTGATATGTTTTTTTAGGTTCTTATAATTTTTGCCATTGGATTTGCCATTTTTTAAGTTAAATTGTTGAGTTAATCGCAAAGCTCCTAATGGAAGTGAAATTACTTTTCTTATCTTGAATTGTTCAGAATACACAATCTCTAAGGATCCACCACCAATGTCAAAAAATAGAGCATCTGGAATTTGAAGGGATTTTATTGCTCCTATGTAAGAGTATACGGCTTCCTCGCGCTCAGATAATACTTTGAAACCAAACCCAGTTTCCTTGTAAACCTTGCTTAGAAATTCATTTCTATTACTTGCCTCTCTTACAGCACTTGTGGCAATAGGTGATACCGATTTTGTTGGATTAAGTTGAATGACATCTCGAAAGATTTTCAGAGTTTCAATTGCTCGCGTCATTGGTTTTTTTCCTAGCTTGCCTTTTTCATCCAATCCCTCTCCTAATCTCACTTTGATTCCCTCCTGCTGAAAAATATCGAATGAATCATCATCTTTTACGTTATAGATAACTAACTTTGCTGAATTATATCCTAGGTCAATTACAGACATCTTCAATTAGACCAACCCCATGGATTACAAAACATATGTGACTATTAATCTACTCGTGATTCATTTTATTTTACAAGATGAAAAATATAGAATACATCAATTCATCATCTTCCGTGAATGTTTTGGGGCAAGTAGCCATCTTAATTCCCCTTTCAAAGGAATTATTGATTGGATTCTTATTCTAGCTAGTCCGCCTTTCTTTAGAATTATTCTGCAATTTGAGTTTGAAATGGCTTCACCGATTAATTCGCTAAGATATGGTTCATGACCAACAATGAGAACTTTAGAATCTCTCTTGAGTTTTGAAAGTGTTGAATTAAGTTCTAGCTTATTCCCTTCTGGTTTTAAACATTCTAATTCCTCAACATTTCCTATGTGTTTGATAATAGTTTCAACTGTTTCAGCAGTCTGCTTTGCTCGTACAAGAGGACTTGTAAAGATCTTATCGAATTTTACATCTAAAGAGATTAATGCCTTTGAAAGTTCTTCGATTTGTTTTTTTCCTTGTATTGTCAATGCTCTTTTGTAATCTCCTGCTGATACAGAACTTTTTCCTGCCTCTCCATGCCTTAAAATAAATAAATCCATTTTGAATCGTCCTAGGCTAAGTGATTATTTAAAGAGAAATTGCAATAATGCTGCATAATTAAAGTAAAAATCAGGGAGATATCTACTATTCGACAAGTAAATCTTATTCTTCATAGACCTATCGATACTATATAGATCATAGTCATAACATCATTTTGTTCCTCATGATCATATGCTAAATGTACGAAAATGCTATTTGGTTGAGAATCAAAAACCTAAAAGCATCATCAGATTTAGCATTTTGTTGGAAATATGACTCCAAGAGGAAAGTTAATTGTAGTCGAAGGAATTGATGGTTCTGGAAAATCGACACAAATTCATCTATTGGAAAAATGGTTATTATACAAAGGCGTGAGTGTTTTCAAATCTGAGTGGAATTCATCTGAAATGGTTAAAGAAATAACCTCAAAGGGAAAGAAGAAGGGATTGCTTACTCCCACAACATTTAGTCTTTTACATGCTACAGATTTTGCAGATAGATATGAGCGAAACATTTCTCCATTGCTAAGGGCAGGTTATTATGTTCTAGCAGATAGGTATGTCTATACTGCATTTGCAAGAGATGTTACAAGGGGTTGTAATCCAGAATGGGTAAAAAAGGTATATGATTTTGCCATAAAACCAGATGTTACTTTTTACTTTAGAGTTCCTGTTGATATTGCAGTGGATCGAATTCTCATTGGAAGACCAAAGTTGAAGTATTATGAAGCAGGAATGGATCTTAATCTAAGTAACGACCAGTACGAAAGTTATAGAATTTTTCAAGGAAGAATTATAGATCAATATGATCACTTGGCAGAACATGAAGGATTTACAGTAATAGATGGAACTCTGAATATTGAGGAGCAACAAAACATAGTAAGAAAAAAGATACAACCAATGTTGAAAACTAATCCACCAAATAAGATTCGGGCAAGGTTAAGCAAATGAAACGGATGAGACACCATGATCTTGGAACTAGAACTGTCGAATTTTATGGTCATGGCATAAAAAATCTTCAAGAAATTGGAGTTAAAGGGAGACTGATCGTACTTGAAGGCCCAGATGCATCAGGAAGGAGTACACAAATTGAATTAATAACTACAAAACTAGAGGCGAATGGTCACGCTGTTCTAAACACTGGTTTAAAAAGATCTGAACTTGTCGGTAGAGGAATTTTGGAGGCAAAACGTGATTACAATTTAGGAAGAAAAACACTAGCACTTTATTATGCCGCAGATTTTGCTGATCAATTCGAATACAAAATAATACCTGCTTTACAAGCAGGCTATATTGTACTTGCAGACAGGTACATCTATACTTTAATAGCAAGAAACTTGGTAAGAGGTCTTGACAAACGTTGGTGTCACAATCTTTACGGATTTGCGATAAAACCTGACTTGGTATTCTATCTTCAAGTGGAACCTTCGGTTCTTGTACATAGGGTTTTCCAAAAGAATTCATCGTTAGATCATTATGAATCTGGAGCTGATATTGGGTTTTCAGATGACATGTATGAATCCTTCTTGATTTATCAAAAGAAAATCTCACACGAGTTTTCATTAATGCAAAAGAGATATGGTTTGATTCCTGTTGATGGCAATAGAGAGGTACCTGAGATCTATTCGGATTTACAAAAAAGAATAGATACATTTTTACAAGAAGCAGACCATCATTAATTATAAAGACCATCTAAGAAATTTTTCATTTTCTTTCATATAGGTACATAATTTCACAAAAACTATGTTGTCCACATAGTGTACAAGTTTCTATACGGCGCATCTTTTTCTTTAACTTAGCAGATTTAGCAAGTATGACAATGGAAGTTTTTGAACAATTTGGGAGACTAAAAATGTTGTGCGATAATATTGCTAATCTCAATGATGAAATTGAACTTGTTGCTATTCTAAATCATAAAGGTAGAGTCATAGAAATCAGCCCTGATAATGATAATGTAACAAAAGAATTCACTCTCCAAAAACGGGAGATGTTCTTTATGCAGTGCGTTCTACAATCAACAATGAGTAAAGAACATGATTACGAGTTTGGAGAGGTAACGAGTTCAGTTTTAGAGAGAAAGAAATTCACCATATATTCATTCGACCTCCATAGTTATGTAATATTAGCAGTTTCAAATCCTGTCTTGAACCCCCTTGAGATTAAGAACTATATTTTAGAAACAATAACATCAAGTACAAAAAAAATTGAACAGTGACCAATATTTTTAAAGGCTTAACTCGACACATGATTCAGACTTAGGTTTGAGAAATAGTACCTCAAAATACAAGTTGTCTAGTTCGAATTAATTATAATGTGATAAGAATTCATGCTATAATTGTTATTTTAGTTAATCACTAAATCTGAATAATATAAAAAACAAAAAAGGGGAATTAGTTATTTTATTTGTTGCCTGTAGAGTTATTCAGTATCAGCGGAGTCAGATGAGGTGCATGTTTGAAGTCAAACAGGTTGTTAAGTGTACCTGCCTTTCTGTCAAACGATTGTACATCTGGTATCTGTCCGAGGTTCCAGTTGTGCTCAATAAATTTCAAGATTGAGCTTTGGTCTGTTACTGAGCTATCCACAAAGTTCTGTTTTGCAAATGGAGAGACCACAAGCAATGGAAGCCTAGGACCATAGCCGCATCTGTCTTGGAAGGCACCTGGTTTGGCAACTCCACATCCAGTATCTTGTGATGGATCATTTGAGTGATTCAGAATTGGTGGCATTACGTGATCATACCATCCATCCGAGTCATCATATGCAATGATTATTGCAGTAGTATTCCATTCTGGCAAACCTTGCAGTTTGTTTATTGTGTTTATCAAGAATGGCTGCTCGTCTAATGGACCAGAGTAACCCGCGTGGCCATCTTGATACTTTGCTGCTTTGAGGAAGCTTACTGCTGGCATATTTCCAGAGTTTGCTGCTGCCCAAAAGTCAGTTAAGTCATATTGATGGTTTGCTTGGTCAGTCTTGCCTATCATTGCAATTGACGTTGGTGGAAGATGGTGTTGGTTTGCAGTGGATGTATAATACTCAAATGGCTCGTGGTGTGCACTGTAATCACCTACTAGACTACCTGCTAAATTGGTATGCTTTGAACCACATACTGCCTTTGTATGAGAAGTAGCGTTGTATGGAACAGTTGGCTTGAAGCCACCCTGGAACCATCCCCAAGTTACTCCTTTGGCATTCAAAAGATCACCCACGTTCTTGCCAGTCATGTTTACAACGGTTGCGCCAGAGCAATCATCATGTCCTCCGTCTGGATCTCCAATTACGGTTCCATTTACAACAGCGTCTATAATGTTTGCAGGTGTTGCTCCATGTGTCTCACCAGCAATCAAGTTGAGCATTCCTGGAGATGATGGACCGAATTGTGTGTTATACGAGTTGTCACTCATAGCAAAACGTTGTGCATAGTTCCATAGCCCGGTGACAGTGTTACCATCGTAGTATCCCATAACAGTACTTCCATCTGGATTGCATCCAGTACCATTAGTTCCCACAAATTCAACAAACTTGTCCATCAATCCAAAGTCATATGCTTTTTGTTCAGGACCATAGTCGTGATCCATATCACATGTTGAGAACTGTGTCCTATCTAGACGGAATGGCATAGCTTTGTTTGGATTGTTGGCAATCAATGCCGATGTCAAACCATTTATAGATGGCGTGTTCGGCGCTGCTGTGAATGCGGGTTCACCTCCTGGATTCGTTGCTACTGGATATGTTCCAAAATAGTGATCAAATGATACATTCTCTTGGAATATTACCACTAGATGTTTTATTGGTGTTGTTGTAGACGGTGGAGTTATTGCCAAGGTTGTGCTGCTTAGCAATAACGACACCATCATTAGTGCTGCGATAGTTGTCGTCATAATTTTCGTCATTGAATTGTGGAAAGATGTATTGTGATATTTCCTTGATGCAAATAGATTTTGTAGTATTGATTGGATTACTAGATCAAAATAAAATTTAGAATCAATTACTCGATCATATTGATCGAGCAGCAATCTCATAGTAATCAATGTGGCTATATTGAGATCTTAGAAACTATAGTAAATCTTTAGATAAAAACGAATTACATGTAGATTTGGTCTACAGAGCCGCTTACATGTCAAACCCTAACTGGCTTATGTAGACCCTCCCCGCAATTTTCCTTTTTTTATTGATTTTAGATGACAATTTGTAAAATTAGAATTGATAATGAGCAAATCATTTATTAACATTCTATAATATTTTATCAAGAGGTAGAAAATTGAATAAATTCCGCAACGATATGGAAAAGCGGCAGATCACATAGTTACCTAGTTTCAAAGAAATGTTGATTTTAGGTAGAATATATTGAGAATCTTCAACATATCAATATTATCTATTCTTATGTTTTTTTATGTCGATCTGATAAAAAGACAAAATTAGTAATCTTTTCTATAAATTGTCAACAAAAACAATTCAATTAATCTTCTGATTAATAAGATGTTCGTAAATTTATAACCTGAAAATCGATATTCTTTTCTATGGTAAGAATGGAGGATCATTGTGACTATATCAAAAACAGTAGATTTAGAGACATTCTGTAGATCTATAATAAATCTAGAAAGAAATGTGAGCTCCATAGTAGTCATAGATCAAAAAGGAAAACCAATAGAGATGGTTACACAGCAAAAACTCATTCAACCCATATTCGAAAAATGGAACGATATCCATTTCATGGAATGTTCATTTGAGATTTCTATGGGAGGGAAGTCTGATGACCTTTATGGTCCTATTAGATACCATTATTCAGATAAAGATAATTTTATCATGTTCAGTTTTCCTTTTGATAAGAATGTACTTTTAGTTACTTGTTCAAAAAAAGTTAGTCCAATAGCTTTTGCGACGAAGGTATCTCATAGAATAAATGAAGTGATTGACGAAATGATTCGAGGAAATTGAATAAAGTTCCATTGAATACATATGGAAATATATTATACTAAAAATTACATAATTTTTCATAGTATAATTAGATTTCGTGTGTTTATGAGAACTATTGGCAACAGATTCAAAATCCCAACCTGCTAATGGTAAATATGACAATGGCGTTTGTTTTAATTAATTGCGAAGCAGGAGCAGAAGAAAAATTAATTAAAAATATCGCCGAGGTAAATGAGGTAACAGAAATACAATCTACAATAGGGTCATATGACTTGCTTGTAAAGGTAGTTTCACCAACGCCATCTGAGTTAAGAAAAATTATCTCGGAACGTATTCTAAGTCAAGATAAAGTCCATGGGACACAGGTTCTACTAAAGTCAAGTGATATAGTAGACCTTAGATAACATGTTGAATTAAGAATCAAAAAATAGTCAAAACCTCAAAAAGACATCCCTTAATACCCGTATAGTATAATATCCGATATTGTCTGATACTATAGAAGAACACAAAGAGGAAGACTTCGATAATTTACAGTCTGAATTGAAGAAAAAATCAAAATTAATTCGACAACAAAACAAGAAATTTAGAAAAGCAGGAACAATTGTTACACAGTATAAAGAATATGAAAAATTACAGAAAATATTAAAAGAATGGGATATCCTTGCAACAAAAATGAGGACAATTAAGAAGAATTTTCCTGTAAAGTAAGATATTGACCATTTGGGATTTTTCATTATCACAAGATCAGAGAAAATAAGTATTTGATAGAGAGCTAGATCCCAACAGTTTCTCTTGATTCCAA
>CAZIHN010000057.1:0-7588 GCA_964538845.1 uncultured Nitrosopumilaceae archaeon
AGTATAGGGGACTGTGGATCCCCGGACAGGGGTTCGATTCCCCTCAAGGGCCCTTTGAATATTTTATTTAATTGCCTAATCTAGGAAATAGTAGGAATCTGTCTTTATTTTTATTAATCTTGAATGCAATAAACTTGGTATGATGACACCAAGTCAAAGAATTGATCTTGTGCGAAATACAGCCATGTTGCTTAGTGGAATGATGCTAATTGCAGCAACATCGGGAATTGTATTTGCAACACCAAGTCCAACTGGTAGTCCTGGTCAGCCCGGAGCTCCTGGAACAACATGTGGCTCACCTGGTGCTACTGTGACCCCTCAATCAGCAACTGCACGAGGATCACCGTTTAATCCAATTGGAATTGCAGGAATGCATTATGCTGGAAATCCTGGCACTGCATCGCTAGCACATGCAAACAGTGTTCACGCAGTTTCTCAATATGACATAGCGTGTTTCCAACAAACACAGCATCAGCATTAAGTATATCCTATCCTCTTTCTTTTTAATTTTGGTTATCTAAAATCCACGAAAAGATCATTTAGAAATTAAATTAAACATCCATTAATTTAGCGATTAACTGTAACTAGCAAGAAAGTTGCAGGTATGCTAGTAGAATCTTTATTTGGACGCTTGTTCTGGCTGTTGAATAAATCTTCCAACTTCTTCCAAAGTTCATCTACTTTACCGGTCTTTTCTGCAGCTTCAAAAGCATTCATTGTTGGACCATATTTTCTAAAAAATCCAAGAAATTCAGATGGTGAACCTGGAAAGTTGAATGTGTAAGTATCTCTTGCAAATGATATTTTCTCCTTTGGAATACCTGCTGCAACAAATCTTTCTGTAACCTTACTTTCTACCCCCCACGTCATAGGACTGATAAACCCTTCTGGAGGTGGAGTAGAATACGCTGAACTAATTTTCAAAATTTGTGCAACTAGTGTAGGATCATTGGGAATCCAGTTTCCCATTACTATACGACCTCCAGGTTTTGTGACACGTACCATTTCTTTAGCCACGTCAAATGGCTTTGACGCGAACATGGCTCCAAAGATGCTAATGACAAGATCAAACCTATTGTCTTCTAATTCATGCAAGTTGGATGCATCTCCTTCCTGAAACCTCAAGTTAGTCAGACCATATTCCTTGGAACGTTTGTTTCCAGCCTCTACAAGATTGGTTGCTATATCGACACCCAAAACATCTGCCCCTAGTATGGCTGCAGGTACTGCGGTAGTTCCATCACCGCAGCCTAGATCCAAGACCTTGAATCCTTTTGTGATGCCTAGACCTTTTACAAGTGCATCGCCACTCTCTCTCATGGTCCTTGCGATGAGAGTAAAATCACCTTTTTCCCAGAGTGTCTTATTTGGATTCATCAAAATCACTAATCTATTTTCGGACTGTTATTTAGTACTTGATTCGGACAGACATAGTCTATTATCCTAAATTCTAGGTGTAATTTCATTGCAAAGAGAGTCATTTCCACTTTTGGGAGACCAGATTTATATCAAATCTGCCTCAAAGTTATATCAGGGTATTCATGGCCATGCACGATAACCCGTGGTTTGTAGAGGAACAGAAGACAAGGAAGTCCACACTCACCAAATTAAATTTTCCATGGCTTGAGAAAAAAGAAGAGATAGCACGAAAAGAACTTACTGAATCGCCACTTGAGAGCATAGTTGAGAGTTTTACGCATAAGGATATCCCAATTGAACAGGCAAATAATGAAAAAAATACGGAATCCTCTTCCAATAATACTAATGAGAAAATAGATGAATGTGTTACACACAAGGATGAACCAATTGAGCACCCAAATAACGAAAGTAATATGAAACTCTCTATCGATAATATAATAGACATGTCAGACCCGCATGGAACAGAGTTAGCAGAATACAAGGCAAAAATTGGAGTAATTTTGCCGGAAATTGAACAATATAAAAAAGTTATACAGTCGCTCAGGGAGGAAACTGCTGAATATAGATCCAAACTTGAAAGAATTGTTTTTGCAAACCAACAAAAAAGTGTTGATGAACTCAAAGCAGAAATGACAGAATACAAGATGAAGCTCGAGATGGTCTCATCTGCAACCCAGCAAAATACCATAGATACACTCAGAGCAGAAATTGCAGAATACAAATCCAAACTTAATGAAATGATTGCTAATACCAGCCAGCAAAAAAGTGTTGATGCACTCAAGACTGAAATTGCAGAATACAAAACCAAACTTAATGAAATGACTGCCTTTGCCAGTCAGCAGAAGAGTATTGATGCATTAAAAGCAGAAATTTCTGAATACAAATACAAACTAAATGAAATGAGTGCTTTTAACAGCCAGCAAAAAAGTGTCGATGCACTAAAAGCAGAAATTGCAGAATACAAGATAAAGCTAGACATGGTCTCATCCGCAACCCAACAAAATACTATTGATGCACTAAAAACAGAAATTTCCGAATACAAATCCAAACTTGGAGCTGTAATGCCTGAAATAGCAAGATATCAAAGAATTATAGATTCATTGAAAGCTGAAATTCCTGAATCAAAAAAGAAGATGGATGTACAAGATTCTAGGCAAGACTTTGGAAGAATTAGTCCTGAAATCATCAATTCACTAAACGAGGAGATTCTCAAACTTAAAAGAAATCTTGAACTATTAGCTCCTATTAAAGATGAGCAATATTTTATCGAATAAATTATCTTTTATTGAGCCTAGTTTCATTACAAAACAATAGGTGGAATTAATGTCATATGATTTGGTCAAATCCATACGGGATCTTATGCAGAAAGGAATTGGAGATACCGCTAGGCTAAAGTATATTCTAGATCGACTGGAAAATGGAAAGTATCTTTTTCTCTCAGATCAAAAATACCTCGAAAAACTGCTAATATCAAAAGAAGAGGAGGGATATGTAGAAGTAGAGGGACCAAAAAGTGAGCAAAACAACTTGCAAAAATTGGAAGCTAACTTGAAAATCCTAAATAACCAACTCGAGAGAGCGGTTAGGTTAAAACAAAAAGATGAAGAATTAACTCCAGAAGAATTAATTCCAGACACTAGAATTCCCGATACTAGGAGACCTTCTGAAATTAAGCTCTTCGTTGAGGATCAAAAGTTTATAGAAGAACCTCAGAAACCAGAGAGACTCAAGAGCGAAAATCTCACTCTAGTCCTTTCGATTGTTTTAGGAATTATCTCATTGCAGGGAATTGGTCATATTTACATTGGAAAATTAGCCAGAGGTATAGGAATCCTTGTACTGTCCATGTTGATATCAGTCATAGGCTTTTCTTATTTCATAGGAATTATCCCCCAAAATTATCTACCTCCTACTATGGTTTCTTTTTTTACTCCCATTTTGATATTGGGTTATCTTGGTTTGTATATATTTCAGATTCTTGATGGTAACAAGCTCTGTTTAATGTACAATCGATATGTATCAGAACATGGTAACAATCCTCCTTGGTGGTAACCTAATTTTCAGTAATGGGATTGCAAAAATTTCTTGAGATCAAAAAATACCATACTTGCTAGATTCCATTTCTTCTTTAATGGCTAACTTTACTTTGACATTTTTTTGAGAGACTTTATCATTTAACCAAGTTAGAAACTTGTGCTCTACACCTTTTCCCTTAATCTTTTCAAAATCAGGACCCATCTGTTCTGAAAGCTTTCTTACAAGCGATTTATTTACGCATACGACATAAAAATGCCAACCAAAGGCAAATTCCGAATCAGTCACGATAAAATCATTTTCACCATGAACCATCAGTTCTAGATTTCTTAGTGCAGAAATGATAGCTTTACTTGTATTCTCATAATCTGTTGCCGATACGTTAATGTTTATTCTCTCTTCCATGACAATATTCTAACACATGTTTGCAAATAAAAATATGGTTATTTAGATATGTTTGGCTCGAACAAATGTTCTACTTCGATATTAAAAAATGTCTTGAGAATGCTGATATAGTTCTTGACAGGCGCAGGAATTCCTTCGCCACATGCTATACCCAGATTTTTCGCGTTAATCCATATTACCAGAGTCTGAAGTATTGTCATAAACCTCTCACTATCTAGATCTTTTGAACCTATAGCTCTAGAATATCTCTCTGCAAATTCCCATGCTACAACAAAATCAATACAATCTGTATCAAATATTGCAAGCATCTGATCTTTGAGGTCCTTGGCTTTTTTGAATGGTACTACATTTAGAATATAGGGAAAATTCACCCTATCAGGTAAATATCCAATTAATGGAGCCCAAATAGTAATTATTTTGCACCCTGTTGTCAATTTGGAAAGTTTTGGAATCATCTCCTGTCTAATTTTATCATCGGAAAACCAAAATAAAATTACTGTTGCATCACTGATATCAGAATTTCTAATATCTTCGCATCTAAATGACCAATTGGATTTGTTTTTACTTGCAAGAAGTTCTTGTGCTTGTGATATCTTGTTACAGTTGTTGTCAATTCCTATGGATTTTCTTACTCTAAATTCTTGTAAAGCTATGCTAACTCCTTTACCATTTCCACATCCCAAGTGATAGAATATGTCATTTTCAGTTAATTCCGCAAATCGAAAAATTTCCCGTAACGTATTGTCAGACAATTCCACATCTTCACCGGTAATTATTGAATTTGGTAGTGACGAAAGATATTCTTCGATTTTCACAAAGTATAGAATAATCTCACTAAATTTATTCCCTTATTCTCTCTAATGCAGAAACGGCTTGCCACAATGTCACCCTTACATATGATGGCATATTTGCATCCTGTGTAATCTCATCCAGAGAACTAATGGCATTAGCTGCTCTTACCGCTACAGGGTAGTCCTGTTTCCTTAGTTCAACAACAAGATCAGTCAAGTGTTTTTTGATGTTCTTAGGAGTAGAAGGATTGGAAGCAATTTCTTCTAAAGTTTTGATGGCCGTGTTAAGTGTCTCATTGTTATCATTCTTTTTTTCGACCATGGTACCATTCATTTTATGCTGATTGTGCTTATTTTATAAACTATACTTCAAGGAAGATATTTCCTGATTCCACTGAAACTTTATACGAATTCACATCCTTAATTTTGGCTGGAAATGCTGAGAGCTTGCCAGTCTTGCAGTCAAATTTTGCTCCGTGCCAATCACACGTTATTATGTTCCCGCTTAAACTTCCCTCTGCAAGACTTGCACCAGCATGAGTACAAGTATCATCTAGAGCATAATAATTTCCATCTACATTTACTATGAGTATTTCCTTACTATCTGCAGTAATCTTGCTCATTTTTCCTGGTGGAATATCTTCCATCTTTCCAACAATAATTTTTCCCATTAGGTACCTAAACATCTAACTCTTAATAATTTTAGTGCAAATTTTTCGAATTTGGCATTGTATATTATACAAATTTTATGCTATTTTGTAGCTTGCCCAGACCTTCAATTTCCATCTCTATCTTATCACCATCTTTTAAGAAAATGGCATCGGGTTTGTTTAGCATGACTCCCGCAGGGGTCCCAGTAGAAATAATATCTCCTTTTTCTAGTGTCATTGCTTTGCTCAATGATGAAACAATAGAATAGACTTTAAGATGCATATTTGAGGTTGAGGAATTTTGTCTTATCTCTCCATTTACTTTTGTAATCATTTTGAGATTTTGTGGATCAAATATTTCATCGGCAGTTGTTATCCAAGGACCACAAGGTGCGAAGGTATCAAAACCTTTTCCTCTGGTAAACTGCTTGTCTTTGGCCTGAATGTCGCGTGCAGAAGCATCATTTAAGATCATGTATCCAAAAATGGCATCTTTAGCTTCTTCCTCTGTGATGTTCTTAGAATTCTTACCTATCACTAGTGCAAGCTCTATCTCATAATCTAATTTTGAGACAAATAATGGACAAATAATTTCCGAATTTGCACCATTTAATGTTGTTCTAGGTTTGATTATAATGGCAGGCTCATCCGGAGGAATCAAGTTTTGTTCTTTGGCATGGTCTTTGTAATTAAATGCCAAACAAATTATCTTTGACGGATTTGGGATGGGTGGAAGAAATTTGAAATCAGCAATTTCTTCAGTGTATTTTAGATTATTATTTCTCTTTATCTCGTCATACCAGCCGTCGAATAAAAAATCCTTAATATTTTGTGGTATGGGAATTCCAGTTTGTGATGTCATACTTTCTCTTGTCAAAACCTTCTGCCCATTGACAAAAGCATATGTTTCCATATTTTGCCGAATTAATCTAGCAATCTTCATTTTCTTCACTTGTGTGTATATATGACTTGATTTGCAGAATCTTTTCTACAATATCCGTATCTTACGAACTGAATTTCTGAACCCACATTTAACTCTAAGTAGTAGGGTTCTGTAATAGCTTTTCTGATTTCAAGACTATTTTCATTAAATTGCTCTCCTTCAAAAAGAATTTTTGGTACTAGTACCTCTACGTTCACCGCATCATTTTTTGAAATCCATTGAATCTTGGGAACATCAGATTTGTAATTCGAACTAGTGATTTCTCCCTCTAAATTCAATCCAGTCTTTGTTATTTTGATATTGTACAATTCTAACAGCCGGATTTCTTCACCAACTTTCAATTTCTTGGCATCATCGCCTGATATGTAAAAGGTTCCATCGATTTTGATCTTCCGCTTGCCCAAATCACTCTGAGGATGATTTAGTAACTCTACCTCGTTAAGAGTATTGTTTGTTACCTTTAGTTCCATTCCTTCAAATATTACAAACAGTCTAACACTTTCAGCATCTATTATCTTTCGATTAAAAGATTCAAGAGTTTCAAACGGTGCTAGGGTGTCTGATTTAGTAAAACTCAGAGAAAGGACGAACTTTCGAATAGCCTCTGGGCGTATACCTCTCCTGCGTAATCCTTCAAGTGTAGGAAGTCTAGGATCATCGAATCCAGAAACCTTTCCCTCGTCTACTAACGGTTTTAGGACTCTCTTGGATACTGGCATTCCTTCAAATTCTAACCTCGAGAACTCTAGCATTCTTGGCTTGCGCATTTTAAGTTTATCCAAAATTGAATAGTAGAGCTCATTTCTTAATTCATATTCTTTTGTTCTAAATGCATGTGTTACTCCATCTATGCTATCTTCTATCGCTACAGCAAAATCATAGTTTGGCCATACTCTATACTTGTTTTTATGTATTGGATGTTCTTCATCAATTATTCTCAATAGAGTGGGGTCCCTCATGACTGTGTTCTCAGAATGCATGTCTCCTCGAAATCTTACTATCGATTCTCCTTGTTTCGATTTTTCGAACATATCTTGCCAAAGTTTGTGATTTTGGGAAACAGTTCCCAAACTACAATTACATGATTTCATTTCTCTTCTATTTTTGCTAATTTTTTCTTTATCGCATTTACATACATAAGCAAATCCAAGGTTAATGAGCTCCTCTGCTTTTTTGTATATTATTTCCATATCATCGGACGTGTTTTTAACGAGATGGTATTTGACCCCCAGCCAATCTAGACCCACTTTTATTGCCGCATAATATTCTAGACGTTCCTTCTCTGGGTTTGTATCATCAAATCTCAAAATGAGTTTTCCCTCATAAATCATTGCATATTCTTCATC
>CAZIHN010000058.1:0-7487 GCA_964538845.1 uncultured Nitrosopumilaceae archaeon
AAATGACCTTACCAAAAGGATTCGGTACAGGTGGCGGAGCTTCTAGTTCCGACGTTTCAAAGATGATCGGGAGACGTATCGAGGACCACGCAGGAATTATTACTGGATTTTTCGTAGCCCTTTGGCTAGGAACATGGGGTGGCGTCGCCGTAGCAACAGTATTTTATCCGTGGGCATATCCACCGCCAAGCGCACATTATGCGTTGACTGTACTTACAATCATTGAGGCTATTGGATACATGTTATGTATCAAAGTAGCAACCGAGGGTACGAATAAGGCAAAGTCATACAATGGTCTTATCGCTGGTGTGATTGCAGCAATTGCTGTAGCAACAATAATCACAGACTGTGTATTCTTCGGATAGGATAAAAAATACCCTTTTTCACCCTTTTTATTAATCCTCTCTATTTATGGAAATGTTGTGATCCATGGTATCATAAAATTTTATATACATCACTTTATCCATAGAAGCCAATGGTCTGGCTAAGACGATGTACTCACTACTTATTCATAGTAGTGGTAGCAGTCAACTCGACCTTGTTGACAATCAACGCAGGAGACTACATATTCTACACTGACTGGATGTGGACATCTTATGTGATATTTACACTATCACAATCATTGATGCTCGCGGTCGGTGCAGCATACTACCTCACCTTTACTGGTGTACCAGGAACTGCAACTTACTATGCACTTATCATGACAGTGTATACGTGGATTGCAAAAGGTGCATGGTTCTCTCTAGGATATCCATATAGCTTCATTGTAGTACCAATGTGGATTCCATCAGCGATACTGATGGATTTGGCATATTGGGCCACAAAGAGAAACAAGCACTCTTTGATTCTGATTGGTGGTGTGCTCTGTGGAATGTCAATGTCGATGTTCAACATGATTAATCTATTGACAATAGATGATCCTCTTGAGACTGCCTTCAAATATCCAAGGACAACATTGCCTCCATATATGACTCCGATAGAACCGCAAGTAGGAAAGTTCTATGATAGTCCGGTCGCGCTGGGAGCAGGAGCTGGTGCAGTTTTGACGGTAACAATGACTGCATTGGGCTGCAAACTCACAACATGGACCTACAGATGGATGGCAGCTTGGTCAAAGTGGGACTAAATCCCTTTTCCTTTTACTTTTATTCAATAGACCTCAAGCTACCTTGAAATCAATTTTTGATTAAAAAAAGCTATACAACGTGTGATTATTTCTTGCCTATCAAAAGAAAGTGCTAGTTTGAAATTACCTTGTATTGAAACAAGAATATCAATTAGCATTAGCAGCTCCAAGACCATTTGTCAAGTGGGCGGGAGGAAAGAGACAGCTTTTACCTGTTATTGCGAATCATATTCCAGATGAATTTGAAAGATACTTTGAGCCATTTCTTGGCGGAGGGGCTGTCTTCTTTCACCTAGCATCTAAAGACAAGAGAACAAAATGGTTCATCTCGGATCTTAACTCCGATTTAATCATGTCTTATGTTGTAATCAGAGATAGAGCCAAGGACCTGATATCATCATTAGAATTACACGCAGAAAATTATTCTAAAAATTCAAGTGCTTATTACTATAAGATAAGAGAAAGTAATCCAAAGAACCAGATAGACAAAGTATCAAGATTAATTTTCCTTAACAGAACATGCTTTAATGGCCTTTATAGAGTAAACAGCAAGGGAAAGTTCAATGTTCCTTTAGGTAGATATGTAAACCCAAACATTGTAAACAAGGAAAACCTTCTTGCAATCAGCGAGCTATTTCAAGCAAGAGAGATTTACATCAAATGTCAGGATTTCGAAGATGCCCTGAGAAATGTAGGAAGTGGAGATTTTGTTTACCTTGATCCGCCTTATCAACCAGTTAGTACTACTGCGAATTTTACTAGCTATACTAAAAGTGAATTTAATCTCGAAGATCAAGAGAGACTATATTCTAGATTTAAGTCACTTGATAAAAAAGGAGCCAAAGTACTCTTGTCAAATTCAAAATCAAAAGAGATATTGGCTCTGTTTAAAGAATATTCTTCCGGAATAATCAAGATAAATGCAAACAGATCGATAAACTCTGTTTCAAGCAGAAGATCTGGGCACACTGAGCTATTGATTAAGAATTATTGAAAGATATCCAGTATCAGATAAAGTAAAATCAAGGATAATTTCAGTCTTGATAAGGTTGGAACAAAGTACAAAGGAAGAAGTCCTACAATTGGCAAAAAATACAAGTATTGAACTCTTGGAGGAAAGAATTTCTCTACAAGATGTATTAAAGACTTGCAGGAATATTTGCAAATCCCTTAGAATATCTGATGATAACTCTTGGATAGATCTTGAGCTTAATGGATATTTGGTAAAATATAAGACAAGAGACGAACTACAGGACAACCTTCCAGCATACAGAAGAACTGACTGGAAGTTTTACGATGTTTATGGCAATTTGGTCACTCTCCCTCAAGATATAACGGATATTTTTGGAAAATCTACAGTGTACCAATCCATCCAAGATCTGGAAAATAAAGAGCAAGTTGAGATAGAAGGGAGGTTTCTTGAAAGATTCAACAAGTTCATCTCAGAACACGGAATTGATTACCGATCTAAGAATGTGATAATTCACGAGGCAAAAATCTCAAAAGAAGAAATCAAGAAAATATTAGAAGGTATAAAAAAAAGAATCCAAGAACTACTCGATGTTATTATATCCTTATTGGAATCTAATTGAACTTTGACAGCTATTCTAGATGACATTTATCCAAATGAAAAGTTAATCTTCTAGTTTGATTCTATCATTCCATTGATAAGGGCTAAAAGGAGTTTTCATTTTTGGTCTAGTTCATTACCGGGAGGAATTTTGTTATAATATGAATACTCTGGGTACTGTAGCTGGTGTGCTTGTTGGAGTTCTAGGACTTGCTATAATGGATTATGGATTGGATTCACAGGTAGAGTATGCTAGTCAAGCCTTTTCACTTGGTATAGTGGGTGTTGCTGCTGGTGGTTTTATTGTATGGTTAAGCAACTCTAGGCAAAATAAATCAATTCTAACGAAACGCTATGAAGTAGAATCTCAAACACTAGCTACAAAGGAAGATCACATAAAATACAAGAATCTTTACGAGGGTTCTCCGATTCTTCAGCGTACAGTAAATACCGATGGCATAATAATCGAATGTAACCAAGCATATGCAAAAACCTTTGGTTACTCAAAAGGAGATATGTTAGGAAGATCACTTTTTGAACATACTGCAGAGAAAAGCTTGGAAGATATGCACAAGACATTCGAAACTTGGAAGAAATCGGGACGCGTCGAAAACGTTGAGATCTGGCTCAAAAGAAAAGACAGTACAACTTTTCCTGCATTGTTAAGTGCCAATAATATTTATGATGAGAGAGGCAAAATGATAGGAAGCAATACCGTGATACGGGATGTATCTGAAATCTATCAAGCTCACCAGGTATTGGCGGATAATGAAAGGCAAAGGATCCAACTTGAAGAACTCATGAAAAAAGACTCTACTAAAGAAGGATTCTACATGATGGTCTCAAAGGAATTTCAACTACCTCTAGAACCTATAAAGAAATGCAGTACATCGCTCAAGGATGGTTCTCTTGGAAAAATAACCAAAAAACAAAAAGAAGCAATAGATGAGATCTATAACAACGCAGAAAGATTGGAACAGTTAATCAATGATATTATAGATGTACAAAAGCTTAACAGTAACAAGATGGAGTTCAAAAAGGAAACCTTTGTACCGTCTGAATTAATAAAAAGTGTAAATGAGAAATGTTCTCCAATGATGGAAGAAAAAAAGATAAATTTCCTGACCGCAGAAGACTCGAAGCTGCCTATCAAAAGTGACAAAGGAAGACTCGAACAAGTATTCTATAATTTAGTTCAAAATGCAGTTGATTTTGTACCATCCGAAAGAGGAAGAATCGAAATTGGTGCAAAAGAAGAACAAGATTCTCTCCTATTTTATGTCAAAGATAATGGAATTGGAATACCAGAAAAACGCAAGGATTCAGTCTTTAAGCAGTTCTACCAAGTAGATCTAACATTTAAGCGAAAATATGGAGGAAGCGGCTTTGGATTAGTAATATGTAAGGGAATTATTGAAAATCTGGGTGGGAAGATCTGGTTTGAAAGTAAGGAAGGTGAAGGTACTTCATTTTATTTCTCGATTCCAAAATGATTTTAAAAATACTCCAAGCTCCGAGCGGGATTCGATCCCGCGACCTTTACCTTACCAAGGTAACGCTCTACCAGGCTGAGCTATCGAAGCATGACATGGTCGCTTTACTGAATCCTTATTAATCTTACTTGGTCTTGACAAAATTTTTCATAAAACGTTTAATTTCCACAACTTTATGCTAATAAAACGCAGGAGTCGCCGAGCCTGGCCAAAGAAGGCCTAGCCTTTGGACGCGCGGGACTTAAGATCATAAAAATGGGTGATCCCGTCTCTTAGGGGTTCGTGGGTTCAAATCCCACCTCCTGCACTTATCTTTGATGTTTTATCCCTTTTGCATTTAGAACTTCGTATACCTCTGGAAGTGAGAAAACATAGCCAACATGAACACAATTTTTTTCCTCACAAAGTAAACAGTAGAGCTCAGAATTTTGAACAGCAACTTCTGCAATCCTGTTTTTTATATTATCTTTAATGACTACTCTATTCTCATCAACAGAAATTTTTTCTAGTTTTGGAGCAAATCTAGCAAATGTCTCATCTTTTTGCATTAAATCCTCCATCATGAAAGTTATGTATCCTGCAAAACTATTGATGCCCTTCATAGTAAGTTCGTGCTTGTTCTTCTTGTAAGTATCGTGGAATCTATTGTATACCTCCTCAGAAACAGTAATTGATTTGAAACCAGCTTTTGGCATTGTTACCTATCTATACCGTACTTTAAAGTACAAATATTTAATGTTTCTGGAATTGACTCTGTTAACTTTTAGTCAGCTAATTGCTCCTGTCAATCATACCATATTTCAAAAGGTAAAATCTGGAACGGAATATAACGCGAAAAGAAATTCCGAATTTACCATTAAGGTTAGGCATAGATTTCATTAGAATGAAAAGAATTTTATTTTAAAACTTACAATGGCTTGATCAATCTTTTAAGTATTTAGATTAAGTTCTGCGAGTCTCTTAATAGGTTAATTTGAGATGTAAAGATCCTGCGGATAGTAGTACGCTGCATACCACAACCGAGTACTGCAATAAGACCATACCAAAGTACCATCGGCAAGGACCCAAATTGAAAGGGTCCTTGCTGAATTTATTAATGCTAAATACTAGAAAAGTCCACCGAGTTTATGGCAAGAGGGTACCGGCCAGAACAAGTACGAGAAAAGCTCATCGAAATTCTTAGCAACTCAAAGACTGGACTAACAGGTTCTGAGATATCTGAAAAACTTCGAATTAATCGAGTAACCATGTCAAAATATCTAAAAATATTTGCTGCAGAAGGTTTGGTAAAACAAAAAAACATGGGAAATGTTAATTTATGGTTCATAGAGGTGGGCGTGGATCAACTCAATTTTCCTGCAGATCTCTTTCATGTCAAGAATAAATTCATGGAATACGTCTTATCTGCATCAAATCATGAGGCACATAATCTGATTCGAACTTCTCTTTATTCAGGTGCAATTCCTTCAAAACTAGTATGTGAGGTAATTATACCTGCAATTGATGCTCTTGAAAATTCGTATAATACGGGTAAGATAGGCAAATCCGAGAAGAACTTTCTTGATAGCATACTATCCACATCGATTTCTCTAGTTAGTTTATCAGAAGAGGAGATCATTCCAAAAAAGAATGTGCTGATCCTGTCTACTGATTATCAAAATGTCCTACTTGCACAAGCGGCTTCATCAGCTTTTTATTCAGAAAAATGGAAAGTTTTCTTGCTTGGAGACATGTCTCCTGCAATAGATGTCATGTTTGATATCGACCTGCAACGATTCCTAGGTAGAGTTTGGCCAAAACGTGAAGGTGTCATGGTAGTTGTAATTTTTTCTTCAAAAGACGCAGAGATCAAATTCTTTTCTCAGGCAATTAACGCAAGTAAAACAAAATTTGGCAAACATCTTCATCTTGCTGTTTGCACAAAGGTTTCAAAAAAAGGAAAATCAGATACTGATTTTCTATCAGACAATGTTGAAACTTTGTTACAATGGTGTCAGTCGGTTTTTGAAAGCTCACAAAATCAATGACCGATTATTTTTAAAATCTTGAATGGAATTTTGAAAAAATCTATCTCTTTTTCAGCTGATACCATCAAAACATTGCCATCAACAGGAAAGCTAATGATGATTATTTTATCTCTATATGACATTGCAAATTGGACTGGACCCAAAACTTTATCAAATTCCTTTCGCATCTTTGCTCTCAATACTAATTCCATGAACATCATTTCGTCATCGCGCGGATCTTCCAGAGACTTGATTCCCTCCTTCATTCCCCCCGCAACAAGCCTACCATTTGCATTTATCAAACCTACGAATCTTATTCTGGCATCCAATTCTCTAACCTTATCACACATCTCATCATAATCCATAGTCCAACATCACCTGCTCAAAAGATATGTTACTTGCTTAATTCTTGACAACAAAAGGGTAACCATATCTTCCTATTTATTGAGATCCATCACATAATTTGGTATAGATATTAGTGGGCCGAATGGGATTTGAACCCACGACCTTTCGATATCTGAATAATTTTATCAGTCGAACGCTCCAGCCAAGCTGAGCTATCGGCCCAAAAATTTTCCTATCCAACTGTCATTTAAGTCTGCTGGCTTTTCCACTTGATAGAGCAACCCATAGATGGGTCAAAGTCTTTTTCTATTTTCTTTCCAGAAAGGAGTTTTTCAATGTTTTGAATCATTGTTTTTTCTGATGGCCTGTCTTCAGGTCTCATTGCATTATCTATTCTACCATGAAATACCAATTTTCTTTCCTTGTCAAAGAGAAATGGGTCTGGAGTACATACTGCACCATATTTTTTTGCTACCTGTTGGGTTTCATCGACAAGATATGTAAAATTTATAGATTTTTCCTTTGCAAACTTTTTCATATTTTCAAAACTATCATCGGGATAATTTGTCGAATCGTTAGTGTTGATTCCAACCATGGCAATCTTTCCTTTGAATTTTTCATAAATTTCGTTCATTGCACCTACTTTGGCCTGAACATACGGACAATGGTTGCACATGAAAACTATCAGCAGTGCTTGATAATCCTTGTATTCCGAGATGGCATGTTTTTTATCGTCAATTCCTAATAGTTCAAAATCTGGAGCCTTGTCTCCGGGCTTGAGTGCAATTTCTGATTTTAGTAATACCATACGGAATTTTATGGGATAAACTGAATAAAATCTTTGCCACCTAATGAGAACAATTAAAATCTGCACGCATTGCAATCCTACAAAGGGCTGGTAGTTCAGCGGTAGAATACCCGCCTTGCACGCGGGGGGTCTGGGGTTC
>CAZIHN010000059.1:0-7455 GCA_964538845.1 uncultured Nitrosopumilaceae archaeon
ATTATTCCAACATGGACGTTAAACCTCAAAAGAAACTTTCTCCGAAGATGTTCTGCTACTTGATATGAATCGCTTGGATAAAGAACTACTGTACCCTGTCTTGTATTAGATTTGTCTATACCCGCGTTGGGTGCCATAATGTTATCAGATGATGTTATTACAAACCCAGGAATTCCTCCAAATATTATATCCGATTCTCTAAGAATTATTTCAACTATTTTAGGTCCCATGCGAAACTTTCTCCCAATTTTTATTGCATCAAGAGAGGGTACAACTCTGTCATATTCCAAAATTCTTCCTTCTGCATTTGACACGTACTTACTTGATATTACTAAAACATCGTCATTTTCCGGGAATACATTTGACTTCTCCAAATCTGTTATTAAACTATCAAACAAATCGAATTGTTTGGATTTTAATACTGATTTTATAGGTATAACAGTAAGATTCATGAATATCAATAAATGATTATTACTATTTAGCGTTCTGCAAACATTTTAATTTCTAAAAATTTGATTTATTGCATTGAACATTACTGAAAAAATTCTAGCCAGAGCATCAGGTAAATCCCGTGTATCTCCAGATGACGTAGTATTTGTTAATGTAGATAAAGTGATGGTTCATGATGTCTCTGGACCTGGTGTAATTGCAGTATTTGAAAAATTGAAAAAAACAGGAATGAAAATTGATAAAGTATGGGATCCAGATAGGGTATGGGTTACTGAGGATCATTTTGTTCCTGCAGCTGATAAAATATCTGCACAAAACCTAGTACTGCTCTCTAACTTTACAAAGCAATATGGAATTAATAGGCACTTCAAATATGGGATGGGCCAATACGGTATTTGTCACACTTTATCACATGAGGAAGCAATGGTTCTACCAGGTGAGGTATACGTAGGAGGAGATTCTCACACAAATACAACTGGAGCACTGGGTGCATTTGCAGCAGGGCTTGGGCATACTGATGTTGCATATGTCATGTTGAACGGCAAAATTTGGTTCAAGGTACCTAAAACGTTATACTTTAAACTCAACGGTAAGGTTCCAGATTATGTAATGGCTAAAGACTTCATTTTGAAAATAATTGGAGATATCGGAACCGATGGCGCTGCATATGAAACTATGCAGTTTGGCGGTACTGGAATATCTGAAATGTCTGTTGAGGAGAGATTAACATTGACAAATATGACCACTGAAGCAGGAGCAAAAAATGGTATAATTGAACCTGATCAAAAGATAAGAGATTATCTTGCAATAAGAGGAGCCACTAATTACGTCGAAGTTCATGGAGACTCTGATGAACAATTTGAAAAAATTTACGAGTATGATGCTGAAGAATTAGAACCTGTTGTGGCAAAACCTTTCTCTCCGGAAAATATAGCGCCTGCAAGTGAATTATCCTCAATCGAACTAGATAAGGCATACATTGGATCTTGTACTGGAGCAAAATTGGAAGATCTACGAGCTGCGGCTAAAATTCTCAAAGGTAAGAAGGTTAAGATAAGGACAGAAGTTTTGCCTGCGGCAATATCCATATATCGAAACGCGATGGATAAAGGACTCATTAAAATATTCATGGATGCTGGAATTGTAGTGGGACCACCTACCTGTGGTGCATGTTGCGGTGCACATATGGGCGTACTAGCAAAAGATGAAATCTGTATTAGTACAACAAACAGAAATTTTCCAGGAAGAATGGGTCACGTTGAATCAAAAACTTATCTTGCATCTCCACTTGTAACTGCCGCATCAGCAGTAACTGGTAAAATCACTGACCCGAGAGACCTAAAATGAAAGGTTCTGTAATAAAATACAGTCAAGATAACATTGACACAGATGTAATCTTACCAGGTCCTTATCTTAAGATTCATGATTATGATGAGTTGGCAAAACATGCGATGGAGGGACTTGATAAGGACTTTCACAACCGTGTAAAACCAGGAGATTTCATAGTTGCGGGAAAAAATTTTGGTTGCGGATCTTCGAGGGAACATGCCCCGATTGCTCTATCCTATTCTGGAATAAAAGCCGTCTTGGCGTTATCCTTTGCAAGGATATTTTATCGAAATGCAGTTGATGGAGCATTTTTACTACCAATTGAGATAGATGAATTTACTTACAAAGATATTTCTGATAAGGATTCGCTTGAAGTTGATATTTCTAAGAATGAAATCAAAAATTTATCCAATAACAAGATCTACAAAATGAGGCCTTTCCCTGAACTTATAGGAAAAATAATCGCAGCTGGAGGACTCTTTAATTACAAGCCCTAATCTGATCTAAAAAATCTTATACTATTATATCTCTGAATTGTGGAAAAAAATCTGAATGTCAAAGACATTATTTGAAAAAATCTGGACTTCTCATATAGTCACCGAAGAGGAGGGAAGATCATTAATCTACATTGACAGGCATCTGGTTCACGAAGTAACATCTCCACAAGCATTTGAAGGATTGCGAATTAACAAAAGAAAAGTGAGACGTCCTGATCTTACATTTGCCACGATGGATCATAATGTCCCGACAAGTAACAGGTCACTACCAATCTTAGATCAAACTTCAGCAATGCAAATCAAGGTTCTAGACATGAACTGTAAGGAATATGGAATCCAACTGTTTGACATGCATAGTCCGAACCAAGGTATAGTTCATGTCATTGGTCCAGAATTAGGAATCACTCTACCTGGAACAACGATTGTCTGTGGCGATAGCCATACATCAACTCACGGCGCCTTTGGTGCACTCGCATTTGGAATTGGTACAAGTGATGTAGAACACGTCTTGGCAACCCAATGTATATGGATGGAAAAACCAAAAACTTTTGAAATCAAGATAGTTGGGAAGAGAATCAATCCTCATGCTGTTACTGCAAAAGATATGATATTGTCAGTAATTAGAAAAATTGGTACCGCGGGAGGAAACGGAACCATTATTGAATATCGAGGAGAAGCTATATCCGAACTTACTATGGAACAGAGAATGACTGTCTGCAATATGTCTATTGAGGCAGGCGCTCGCGCCGGTCTTATTGCTCCTGACGAAATTACGTTTCAATATCTCCGTGGCAGAAAATATGTCCCAAAGGATTATGATGAGTGTGTCGAAAACTGGAGGATTAATCTTAAGACAGATAATGATGCAAAATTTGATAAATCAATTACATTCCAAGCGAGCCACTTTGTACCTCAAGTGAGCTGGGGAACCAATCCAGCAATGACTGTTGACGTTACTGAAGAGGTACCATTCCCACATGAATTTGCAAATGGGAACCCAGAGGAAGAAAAGGCAGCTGTAAAAGCACTTCAATACATGGACCTAAAACCAGAAACTCCTATCACTGAAATTCCACTTGACAGAGTGTTCATTGGTTCATGTACAAATTCTAGACTGGAAGATTTGATAGAGGCTTCAAAAGTAGTAAATGGAAAAAAAATATCTAGCAGAGTAAAAGCAATGGTCGTACCAGGCTCGCAATTAGTTAAAAAACAAGCTGAGGATTTAGGCATTGATAAAATCTTTAAAGATGCAGGATTTGAGTGGAGAGAATCTGGATGTAGTATGTGTCTTGGAATGAATCCTGATATCCTCGCAGCTGGAGAAAGATGTGCTAGCACATCTAATAGAAACTTTGAGGGAAGACAAGGTACAGGTGGGAGGACACACCTTGTGAGTCCTATAATGGCTGCAGCAGCTGCTTTGTACGGACACTTTGTGGATGTAAGAGAATTGGATCTGAACTAAGATGGAACCATTCCAGATAATCAGAAGTGTAGCCACACCTCTTGACAAGATTAATGTCGATACTGATCAGATAATACCAAAACAATTCTTGAAGCTAGTTCAGAAATCTGGGTTTGGCAAATATCTTTTTTATGATTGGAGATATGAAAAAGGCGATATTCCAAGAAAGGATTTTATCTTGAACGACGACTTTTACAAGAATTCCAAGATTTTACTCGTTAGAGACAATTTTGGATGCGGTTCCAGCAGGGAACATGCTGCCTGGGCACTTTATGATTATGGATTTAGGGTTATAATATCGACATCTTTTGCAGATATATTCTACAATAATTGTTTCAAGAATGGAATTCTTCCCATAAAGGTTTCAGGTGAAATCCTACAACATTTATTTTCAACCAAATCTCAAATTGAGATTGATTTGAAAAATCAAATAATCAAGACGATCGATGCATCATTTCCATTCCATGTGGAACCATATTGGAAAAAAATTATGCTTGAAGGATTGGATGATATTTCAATCACCTTGCAATATCAGGACAAGATCAAGATGTATGAATTTTCTCATGTTGATAATTTCTAGATTCACATTTTCTTTAGTATTATATTGATTAATTTCTGGTTTCTTTCAACACGGATAGGTGAGTCTACATCCAACCATTGAGTCTTGCCTATATCATAAGCTCCTATTCTTTCCTTTTTTGATAGTGGTTCCAAGATATCATAGGAAAGATTCAGATTCTTTCTTACTCTTTTTTTGTTCTTTATTATCTTCAATATCCTCAAGTCTAAAATGTAGACCCCAAGGCATTCAGACATCTGAAGTTTAATAACTGGCTTTTCTCTAAACTCTATAATTATACCGTCATTGACATTTGCAAATCCTGTCTCCTCCTTTCTATATTTTCTCACTGCAATAGTTGCAATAGTTTTTTTGTCATTGTGAAACTGGTACATTTTGTTGACATCTACAGGAGTGAGGTTATCAACAAACCAGAGAAGAAATTTCTTACTTTTAACTAGAATCCTTTCTAGATGAATCAAATCACCACCAGTTCCACTTTGTGAATCCTGGATGCATTTAATTGGTTTTTTAATTAGAATGTGATTTTGAAAATATTTTTCTATCTGTTTTCCAATCCCGTTAAAATCGCCTAATAGTATTATTTCATCTATTATATCAAAATTGGAGAGGTATTTGACAATGTGATAAATGAGCGGTCTTCCCTCTACGGGAATCATTGCCTTTGGTATATAATTAGTAAATGGTTTTCCACGCGTACCGCGGCCTCCTGCCAAGATTACAGCTTTCAAAACTATCTGTACGATTTCTGTTTTCTTCTTCTAGCGCTAGGCCCACCGAATTTCTTTGGTTCCTTTCTTCTATCGTCACCACTTAACAGGTGTTTATCATAATCTCCCAATCGCTTTCGAAGATCTTCTCTAACTGTTCTTGTTAATGGATGATCTTTTGGCTCCTTCCTTGATTTTGTCCATCCAGTCATTGCTCTTGAAATTGCAATAGCACTGGCGTATGCTTGTCCCATGAATCCTCCACCTTTTACTTTTACTGAGAGATCTATTTTTTGTCTGAGATCTCCCGCAACTTCCAATGGACCAAGGATGACTTCCCTTACTACTTCTTGCTGCAATATTTCAACTGGAACATTGTTAATTCTTACACGACCAACGCCTTTTGTAATAAATGCATGTGCGCGTGCTGACTTTCTTGATGCATAATAACTTTCAAGTTTAGCCATTATTCATGCCACCCAACCATTCGACCAAGTTCTCCCATCGTTGTGTAATATGGAGCTGGCTTTCTAATTTTAGCATCTTCGAACTGAAGAGTTTTCTTTGATCTTAATTCATTTGGTACGCCAAGATATGCCCTAAGTCTCTTTAACGCCGATTTGCCTGAAGGTTTATTCTTTGGTAACATTCCTCGTACCATTTTTGATATCATCGTATCTGGTCTTCGAGGATGAAAAGGACCAAATTTTGGATTTGTTATACTCGATATCTCCAAAAACTTTCTGTATTGCCCAATAATGGCTTTTCTGTCACCAGAAATCATAATGTTTTCAGAATTAACAATTGTTACTCTATTTCCATTAATTAATAATTTTGCAACATGAGAACAAAGCCTTCCTGCTATTAGATTGGTGCCATCAACAATGATCATTCCGTGACCGGTATTTTCTGACGATTTAACTTCTGTTATTTGTTTATCCAATTATTTTCACTCCTTTACCAGTTGGATAATTCTTAATCAACTGTGAAATGTCTAACACCTTTCCGCCAGATCGAGTAACCTTCATTGCTCCAGTAGCTGATATTGAAAACGAACTTAATGTTATCTTATGAGACAAATTTCCAGTTCCAAGTACTTTACCAGGAACTATCACAATATCATTATCTGTTACAAACTTGTTTATGTGACCTAAATTGACAACTCTTCTTGCTCGAGATGAGGATAGAGCAAGATCTGCAAGTTTTTGCCATATTGGAGCATTATTTTTCTTAGAAGCTCCATGTAGAGTATTTGCCATTTTAATAACAGCTAAATTAGTCATGTGTAATAATGCCAACTTTTACCCAAATATAATATATACTTCAACCTATGGCCGCTATACTTTGTTTAAATTCGTCAAGCCTTTTTTCAAGTTCTTCTATAGATGCCTTGATAACTTCTCCGGGAGTCAAGCTTCCCGCTGTTTCTATAGTTAATAGATGTTCTTCTGGATGATTTGTATGCGTCAAGGCTGAGACTGTAGCCGAATTCCATTTGGAATGTTCACTACCTCTACCTAGTCTAGCATATGCCTCTACTTTTAATTTTTGACCTGGTGCAAGTGCGACAATTGGAATATTAGGACTTATAGGTTTCACTGTCTCGTCCTCCGAACTAATATCCGCAGATGTTATAGTTCGAGTTGTATCAGAACTACCCGAATCAAGCATTAGTAATACCCTACATTTACTGCATCCAAGAGCGCTGTGACAATCGCATAGAGATGGCTCCACAAATCTTCCTAAGTCTGTCTTTAATGGTATCATTGCAAGTCTGTGGGATACTCCCTCATCTGCCAAGACTGATGAATTCTCAATCATCACAACGTCATCAATAGCAAAAGTTGGAATTCCAGACAAACAAATCCTTCTCAGCGCATTGGCGTATTGTAAAGGAATATCTTTCAATTTAACGACCATTCTGTTTCCACTGTCTTCAACAATCTCTAAAGAAGCCAAGATTATTGGAGATGACTGAAAATCCAAATAAAAATCTAGCGAGTTTTTCTGTATAGATAAATACCAATAATGAGTACATTTGTTATGGATAAAACAACCATTGTTAGATTCTCAGTAGAAGGCGAAAAATTCGAATTACTCGTAAAACCTGATCCTGCTCTTGAATTTAAACTAGGTAAGCGCAAAGAGATATCTGGTATCTTGGTATCTGAAGAAATTTACTCTGACTCTAACAAAGGAACGAGGGCTTCTACGGAGAAGCTTATGAAAGCATTCAAAACAACAGATTCGATTGCAATCGCTACCATGATGCTTCAGAAAGGAGACCTAAATCTTACAACTGACCAAAGAAGAAAAATGGTGAGTGAAAAACGAAAACAGATAATAGATTTTATTGCTAAAACATTTGTTGATCCACGATCACATCTTCCACATCCTCCACTTAGAATAGAACAAGCAATG
>CAZIHN010000060.1:0-7385 GCA_964538845.1 uncultured Nitrosopumilaceae archaeon
TGATAATAATGGCAAATTAATTGACTTGGTTTTGTTGGACCTTGCAATGCCAGAGATGGACGGAATAGAGTTGCTGGAAAAACTAAGAAAAGATCCAAGAATTAACGAAACCAATGTCATAGTAATTACAGCTTTACAGCTCCCTAATGGAAAATCTGATGGCATTAAAGAAAAGTATGGCGTCTTGTCGGTATTAAGAAAACCAATTGGCAAAAAAGAGCTATTACAGATAATAGATGGCCATTAATTGTGAATCAAGGGTAGATTGTATTATCAAATAACATGCTTGGTCTTATCTAAAAAAGTAATCTTCTAATCTCTAATGGCAAAAACTCGTCTCTTAATCCTGCCTGCCTTGATGGTTATCATAGGACTAGGATCACTAGGGTCTGCCCTTGGTGATAACAATATTCCATACGTCTGCAAATCTAAAGTAGGCACAAATGCTGACATGAGTAATTGCTATCAATTTGGCCTTAGCATACATGATACTAACTTGTCTGGCTCTGATCTCTCAAAGAGTATCTTTAGAAACGCCGATCTTTTTAACGTAAACCTCTCAGGGGCAAACCTGCAAAATACTGTATTGAGAGGATCTGTTTTGTCGTACTCTGATTTCTCAGGAGCGGACCTTCGAGGAGCAGACCTAAGAGATTGTAACTTTTATCATGCAAATCTTCAAGGTGCGGACCTTAGAGGGGCAATCATCACTGGTTCAATATTTCCTTCAGTTGACTTTCAAGGCGCAAATCTAGAAGGGGTAGTCTTTTCACATACAAAGGCCGAGGTAGCCAACTTTGAGAACGCAAATCTACAAAACGCCGACCTATCTAGGGCAGAGCTTTTGCAGGCAGATTTTTCAGGTGCTAATCTCAAAGACGCATCATTTCTCAACTCTGATCTGGGTTGGGGAAGCCTAGCTGGTGCTGACTTGTTGAACACTAATTTACAAGGCTTGGACTATAGTGGAGTCGACCTCTCTTGCTTTAACAATCATGTCTGCATAGCAAGCAGCTAGATTAATGACGCTGCAAAACTATAATCCAGAAAAATTAGGTATTTTCTTGCATTTTCTTCCAAGCTTCAAATCCGCCTTC
Organism: uncultured Nitrosopumilaceae archaeon; assembly: GCA_964538845.1. Classification (GTDB taxonomy): domain Archaea; phylum Thermoproteota; class Nitrososphaeria; order Nitrososphaerales; family Nitrosopumilaceae; genus Nitrosotalea. The sequence goes on from CAZIHN010000060.1 coordinate 1,098, forward strand.
CAAATTTTGTGCTTGAAATCCTGCCTTTACAAGTTCTTCTGTTGCTATATTTCCTCTGTATCCTGCCGAACAATGGCAGACGATTTTCTTTCCCTTGAGATGGTCTAACTTGCCATTTCTTGCGTACCGTATGACTTGACCAAGAGGAATGTTAGTAGACCCTTCAATTCGTCTTCCCGCAAGCTCGTCTGACTCGCGGACATCAATGATTACATAGTCATTTTTCTTTTCATTGAGGTCTTTGGCAGATATGGCTTGTTGTCCCATTGTTGTTTATTTATCTGAAAATGAATTTAAGTATGATCGAAAAATTCTATTCCTTCTTACTTGAGATAGTGTTACAGGTCTTCGAAATCAAGGTTTCTTCAATCAACCTCGGTGAATTGTAATCTTGATACCATCAGAAACCGTGACTAGATCTGCAGATTTTGCATCGGTATTTTTTGTACTCTTGTCATTGATCTTCACATGGTCATTTAGGAACATTTTGCTTACTGGAAATTCTGCATATGCAACTACAAAAGAGAAAAACATCACTAACAAAATTCCAAATGTAATAGACTTGTTTATCACTAAATCAATTATAACGTGACTAGAACTATTAGGTGTGCTAAGCTAGAGTTATGAATACTAAGCTGTTTTTGCAAGTGTGTTGGTATATCATTTTCTTATTATGGTATTACCTACTTGAGCGGAGGCAAAATCAGCTCTAATAACTTTCATTACATCATCTCTTGAATCGTATTTTCCGTCAATAAGCTCGTCCAAAAAATGTTATATGATTTCTTGAAGATTTCTCTTATGTTATTGTTAACTCGGATACATTAGAGCTTTTGTCATGTGTATTGTCACCAGAATAAGTTCCAGTTATGGTATCCAATCCAGTGGTGGAGGGTGCAGTGTATACCACATGACACTGACTCTGACTAGAATTCACTGGAGCAAGGTTACAGGTTAGACTTGAAAAGATTCCTCCAGAGACACTTGCCTTCCATGATATTTTACCAGTAGGACTCGTAGGTCCAACAGAAGTATCTGTAATTGTTGCAGTAAATGTTATCTTTTTTCCATGTGCAACAGTTGACGGGTTTGGTGTGATTTTATCACTAGTGTTATCACATCCATTTACAATTGGATTTCGGCTTCTACTTGTCTTCCATCGTCTGTACAAGTAAATCAACCTCCTGCAAATCTTGCATTTAATCAATGGGATCCACTGGTTCTTATTGGACTTCCTATTGCTGGCATTGCTGCTGTCGTAATCTATGCAAAATGGGGAAGCATGTTTAGAAAAAAGAAAACAGGGTCAAAGAAAGGAAAATGGCCATTTAATGATTAAAAGCCCACAACTAGTATATGCACTATATCAGAGCATTCAAGCCTTCAGTTAAACCCGCAATCATGTGATTCAACTCTAACTGGGAATTGCAATCAGTTATCCAGTTATTATGAGGACTTGCACCCAGACAGCTGTCCATTTTTGCTCTGACATCTTGCATTAGTTCGTCATTAGCTCCTTGGAAATTATTTGCACGAATCATGGTTTGAATGTCAGTCAATGTACTAGTTAGATTAGCTTTTGTTCCAAGAGGAGGTGACTTGAAAAAACTGTTAGGAAGATTTTTTATTGTTACAGATATCTTGCTTACACACAAGAAAATATTTCCATTTATTACTGCATTACCATTTGGCGCATTACCCGAGTAAGTACCTCCACAAATATTTTCAATGGTACCATCGTTGCCGACAAAATTATTGTTGTGTATGGCACCAAAGTTATCCACCTCGCCGCCAAAACTGATATCGAATGTACCACTGTTATTCCACGTGGCAAAGTTGTTTATGGTACCACCGCTGATAATGGTCCCGCTGTTTTCAAAGTCTCCACTATTAATTATCTTGATGAAATTTTTTATGATTCCCCTGTCACCGTTTTCAAAGAGTCCAAGGGCTTGGTTATTGATAGTTCCCTTGTTGATAAAAGTGGCTCCGTTGTTAAACCGACCTTCGTTTATGAAATTACCATCGTTAGCAAAGTTGCCATTGCTGGCAATGTAACCCTCGTCTGTATTGATTAGCTGACCCTCGTTGTTAATAGCCCCAGAAGAACGAATGGCACCAACCAACTTGATTGTTCCAAGATTATTGATTGTTCCACCCACATTATCAATAGAGCCCGTTGCAACAATGGTAAGTGTTACACCTGGATTAACTGTCCATGTTTCACCAGAATTAATTACTTGATTGGTAGTAATTGATGTATTAGTTGTAAAGGTCATACTAGCTGCATGAGCATCAAGGAGATAAAACGATAAGGCAATCAACACCACAATTATTGGCAAAAACAGAATCTTTTTCATTTAACTTTGCAACTCCTGATCTTATTTAAAATTATAGTCAAATTTTCCAAAATTGGAAAAGGGTTCAATAACTACATGATTTGCAGATATTGGCAAAAATTATTTTCTTTTTTATGCGAGTACAAGAAAAATTGGAAAACATGAATCAAAAAATAAAATAATAATTTCATAATAATCTTGTCTTACTAAACCATCACATACTATCGCTTATACCAATCAAAGCACATTGTTATACAGTGACTGGTCGCAAAACTATACCAATTCTAGTCTTTGGCATAGCAACAGTTCTAGGCCTGAGCGGAATAGCATTGTCATCTAGCACACAAGGTACAGCACTTGCCCAGACACCAGATAAGACCACAATTGCAGACTTGATACCAGTAGGAACTGTATTGTCATGTAATACAACCCCTGCTGGTTCAGGAGCATTTCTTAAAGTTGATGGAATGGTAGGACCGGATGGAAATCAATGTTTATTTGAGATCAAGGATTTTTCTTTTGGAGTTGAAAATCCCTCAACTATAGGAAGTGCAACAGGTGGAGCTGGCGCAGGAAAAGTCAAGTTTAACGAGTTTACCATCCATAAAACCTCAGACTCGGCATCTCCGGTATTTTTTAAAAACCTTGTATCTGGCGCTCACTATAAAAATGTGATACTTGAGATGCGAAAATCAGGAGGAGATCCAAAATCTCCCGGACAGCCATTTTTGACATATACTTTTGGTACAGTATTTACTACAAAGATAGACTGGAGCGGACCTGGAGATGAAGGGCCAGAGGAAAATATCACCTTTGTCTACGGCACTCTAGAAATAAAGTACACACCACAAAATCCTGACGGTACTCAGGGTTTGCCAATAGGGAACTGCTTTGATACATTACACAATAAAGTCTGCTAAATGCCATTTTTCCTTTTTTTTAGATTATGATACGAGCCACAATCTGGTTTTACAATTTCAAATTGACTTTATACAATTACTCGAGCAATTTTCCAGTGACAGCATCAACAAAAATAACCTGAGTTCCACGTTCTTTGCTAATTGAAAAATAACATTCCCAGGTTATCTCCCAGACATACTGATTGTTTTCTGGATTCTTAAATCGAGAAGCAGTTGCCAAGGAAATGTCTGTCATGGTTTTCTCGTTTACAGAAAACAATGAATCGTTTTTTACATGAAGCAAGTGTATCCCTGTGTTTAAATTAGTGCTATTGTCTGCACAAAGCGACTGCTGCATTGCTATATCAAGTGCATTTTGCTTGGATATCAAATGTGGATATTGTAGGTAATCAAATAAAATTACCAGTCCGCTCACAATACCTACTATCATCATAACCATTGTTACAACTGTAATTGGTCTTTTTTGCACTAGTCTAGACTAACTTTGTAATAATTTAACTAATCTGGCAATCTAGCCATATACTATAATTGGCTGGGTGCCAGAAGTTGGCCCTGAAACTACTCTGATATCGTAGGTTCCACCAATCAAGTATCTGGGAATTTCCATGCTCGATGTTAGCTTTCCTGTAGAATCTGTTATGCCTTCCTTTTCCACTAGGACAACTTCCTTAGCATTGCGCAAGAGTATCTGGACTCCAGTTTCTGGAGCAATACCTGTGGCAGTCAAGTAAATTGTCTGACCAGGAAAGACAGCATCATTGTCTAGTGTAACAATTATCTCCCTTTCTGAGGATACGCTTGAGATATTATTTGGAATATTTTGTTGTACTAAGTCATTTGATTGATTTACCTTGGCTTCAAGGTCTGATAATTTTCCTTTGATATTTGCTAGATCATTTTGTACTGAACCAAGATATGACGAATTGTTGCCAGAAGTTAAATTTTTACTAATTATACTTACTTGAGGATTTGTCGAGTAATTTGTTGAGTTAATCTGTGCAGAATAGTTTGCAATTTGAATTTGCCTTGGCTGATAGTTATTGGAACTTAGTATTGCAAATCCTCCAACTGCCGCTACAACAATTGCTATGGCAATCGCAGCAACTGCGGTTCTATTCATGATATAAAATGCGATTTCATGATATTTATGACAAACTTCTCTTTTACCAGTAATGATTCTTAGTAACTGATAAATACACAGGATTTTTTGAAGACAATTTTTGTTATCAAATTATATTTGTGCTCTGCAGATTACTAAATTTTGGCAGGTTATAAAATAAGAAATGCGACATTCTTATCTGAAATTACTACATATACAATAAAGATGAAATTATTTGGAAAGTTTAACTGTGATCAATACAAGTCCAAGTTTTCAAAATATGAAGAATTGATCAATCATGCAAGACATGAACATGGACATGCCATTGTAAAATGCGACCAATGTGGAAAAGAATTTGTTCATGAAAAAGACAGGCTACATCATGCAAGAAAAGAGCACAAAGAAAAAATGGAAAAACGAATACACAAGTCAGAACACAAGCATGAAGATAAAACAACACCGCAGGATGAAGTAGACAAGCATACAAGAAACTTTAGCGATAATTTTTAGTCATGGTCACAATTATTCTAATGCCTAATTGATGGTCTTTCTCTTTGATTTTTTATTACCCATTCTATTAATTGTTCCAAAGTTTAAAGATAACATAGGCCAAACGACAAATTCTTCCAAATTCTCAAATACAAGTTGGGCAAGAACTGCTCTTGAAGAGCTGAAATAGATATTTCTAAAATCTTGAGGAGCGCATCATGGAGAGCATCTAAATTGGGTAAATTAGCGAATTCAAAGTCAGTTCTTTTTATCATGCTATTGGCAACTTGCACAATTCTAATATCAAATAATGCAAGTGCTCAACCTCCTACCGATTTTGCAAGGATTGATATTTTAGGACCTACCACAAACCTTGCATTTCCGGTATCATTTGATTTTACTCCTGATGGCAAGATACTTGTTGTTGAAAAAAAAGGCGACATCAAACTAATTGATTCAAACGGAACAGTACATTCCCAGCTGGTACTTGATATTAGAAATAAAGTTGATACGTTAGGAGAACGCGGGCTGTTGGGATTAGCACTAGATCCAAACTTTAGCACAAATCCCTACATCTATGTTTTTTATACAAATTTATCACCAAATGAGTCGCATGTTTCCAGGTTTACTGTAAACAACTGGATTGCAGACCCAAACAGTGAGCTAGTTTATTTGAAAACCACTACTCCACGAGCATCATATCATCAAGGAGGTGGACTAAGGACATCCGATGGTTACCTGTGGGCCACATTTGGCGAAGATGGTCAAAAAGATAACAACAACATGACGATAACCCACAATCCTGACATCATCGATGGCAAGCTAGTCCGATTAAATCTTGACGGAACGATACCACATGACAATCCATATGTAAATACAACAGGATTTTTGCCGCAAATTTGGTCATATGGATTACGAAATCCCTACAAGTTTAGCATGTTACCAAGTGGTATCCCAATTGTAGGTGATGTTGGTCAGAACACATGGGAAGAAGTTTTAGTTGCAACAAAGGGAGCTGATTTTACATGGCCAAAGTTTTCATCCCAGACTGCATATGCCCATCCTCCGGATGGACCATGTTATCCAAATACCATCTGCTCCTACACAAATCCAATCTATGCATTTAATCACAATATATCATTTCCAGACTGGACGTCATCTAGCAATCAGTACTCTTCAGAATGCCCAACAACTGCACAAAATCAGAGTGTCGGTGTGGGCTGCTACAATTCTGCAGTAACAGGCGGATTAATAGTCCCAGGAGTCAATTATCCTTCTCAATACCAGGGAATGTACTTTTTTGGTGATTACGCTCGAGGCTTTATAAGTACACTACAGTTAGATTCTAGTTTTAGTACAGTAATTGGGAGCGCTAGTATTTTTAACAGGTTTGCTGGAAGCGTAGTTAATTTTAGAGTAGGTCGTTATGGAAACCTATACT
>CAZIHN010000061.1:0-7168 GCA_964538845.1 uncultured Nitrosopumilaceae archaeon
ATACTGTTGTGATAAATGTAACAGGTACTCCTGCTGAGGCTATTGTTGGATTTGGTACTACAGTCGTGATTGTACTCTCTTTGACTATCTTCTGAATTGTTATCACTGATGTGCCATTGCTAAAAAAGTGACTGGAATCGCCCAAGTAGGTTGCAGTTATTTTGGCATCTGATGCAGTAGGTGTGAATACAGTTGTACAAGTGCCAGATGATAAGACACACAAAGACGGTGAGAATGTGCCACCAGTTCCGTTGTCACTCCATGTTACATTGCCAGTTGGAACGTTTGTCGAGTTGATATTGTCAGACACTGTAGAGGTAAGAGTGATTGGAACTCCTGCAGATGTTATACCAAAGTTTGGTGTAACGCTTGTGATTGTACTGTCTGGAGTTCTTGTCAAAATTGTCACTGATGCTGTGCCAGAACTAGCTAAATGTTGGGGACCTCCTTGATAGTTTGCAATTATTGTCATGTTAGCAGAATTGGCGCCAGGAGTGTAAGTGGTAGTACAAGATCCAGATGTCAAGGTGCATAAAGTTGGGTTGAATGTACCGGATCCATCATCAAGCCATTGTACAGTTCCAGTAGGAATGTTTGAAGAGTTGGTAACGTCTAATACAAATGAAGTAAATGTAATAGGTTCTCCGACAAACCCTGATGTAGGATTTGGATCAACAGAGGTCGCAGTAGAATCTAGAGTTGTTACTACGACTTTTACTATTCCTACAGATACTAGATAGTGCAATGCGGAAAGAAAGTCATCATCACCAATTTGGTTTGTTGACCAAAAGCATGCATCAGCTTGGACCCATGATGGAATTATATTAGAAAGTGCATTGTTTTGACTATCTGGAAGACTGATAGTTCCGGAATTAACCAAATATTGAATCGCGGTTACAAAACCGTTTGAATCTATGGTTCCATTGCACCACAAGCCTGCCAGACCCTTTATCCATGTGGGAACTGGTGCATCAGCTATTACACTAATCGTAAATGATTTAGTCATATTATTACCAGCTTTGTCTGTCGCAGAACACTTTACAATATTGTCACCCACTGGAAATAAACTGCCTGATGGTGGATCACATGTTGCAGTAATTATTCCATCAATGTTGTCTATTGCGGTGACATTATAGTTCACTATTTTTTGAGTTTGATTGAGTGCACCTATGTTCATATTCGACGGTGTTATTATTAGCGGTGGAAAGGTATCGTTATTGCTAGAACAAGTGATCACAGGATTTCCACTTGTTGGAACTGTGCCTAGAACTGTACCTTCACAGATAATTATTGTTCCAGAGTTGGCTAGTCTACTGCCGTTAATATCGTTAATGCCGACTCCCCCCGAATTTGACACTTTGATTGTCCCAAGAGGATCGTTGTTGAGTACGCCTGGACCAAGGTTGATGTCAAAGCCATTGTAAATGCCCGTACCACCAGAGTTTGCAATTGCGATTATACCAGAATTGGTGACTACACCGAACGTAGTGATGGAAAGACCCAAGCCACCAGAGTTTGCAATTGTGATGTTACCAGAATTGACAACATTGCCGTCAGGAATGCACATACAGATTCCTGTACTACCATTTGTGTTTGCAACTGTGATTGTTCCAGAATTTGTGATTCTGCCTGCCGCTTCTTTCTCCACCGAAGGACCACTCGGTACAGAATTAATAATGCCAGAACCACCTGCATTTGATATTGTAATTATTCCTGAATTGGAAAGACTATTACCATTGTCTATGCCAACGCCGTTGGTATTTGTTACATTGATTAATCCTAAATTGGAAAAGAAACCACCAATTTTGATACCCTGTCCGCCGGAGTTTGCTATTGTGATTTGTCCTTCCAAAGTGTTTGTAAAGTTACCAACAAAACAACAGTTGCCATCACTAATTTCTTCGATGATGTTGTCTATACCTATGCCGTCTGTGTTTTCTACTCTGACTGTTCCAGAGTTATTTATTGTACCGTTGTTGACGATACCCCCAGTGGGGGTAATTATTAGTATGGTTCCTAATGGAATTTCAAGTGTGTCATTTGAAGGTATTAAATGACCACCAGTACTAATCGTGCACGTATTTGTTGGTGTATCCCAAGCTCCATCAAAACTAGCGGGACAAGTTGTAGCATCAAGTGAGATATTTGTAGCAGAGGCGGGCTGGAAAGATTGTGAAATAGAGATAGCACATACTATGAAGCCTGCAACAACTAGCAAAGTTTGGAATTTCATAATTTATGTAGCCCCCACCCCTCTCATAAAACGGGTTTACATATTTAGGAGTTATGTAGGAATCCTTCTTTGTATCGCATACTATATTCATTCATTATTTTAGAACCGTCCTGTAAGACTCTGGATAATTCAATTAACAGACCTAAATCACAAAGTTTGGAACTTTAACTAAATCAAAATAATTTAATTACCGTTTTAGATTTGTTGTCTTATTCCTCATGCAACAAACACCTATAGAAGTTCGACGAGCGTTTGGTCTTCTCTTTATTGGAGTTTCAATATCCGTTGGAGTAGCTTCAATCTTAAGCGAAATCGCTTTTGTAAATAAATCTCCTACATTTTACTATGCTATAATTTGGTTGAGTAGTTTTGGAATTACCTTTGGTATTATTTTTGGCAAATTTCGCAACATAATTCCATCAATTAGAGGAAGAATGAAAAATAGTGTAAAATGGTCTCGAAATGTTAAGGCAGTCAATGGTTTATGCTGGGCTGCACCTTTTGGAGCAATAGGGTTATTTCCAAATCTCTATCAATACCTGATACTGCTTGGAATAGGGTTAGGAAATCTTTCAACGTATTTGTTTATGAAAAAATATAGCGGGCTTGATAATTATGAACAAATTATAGTTGCAGCGATATCACTTGCAGCTATTCCAATTGCAATCGTAATCGATACAACATACATATCAAACCAAACCATTGCTGTAATAACTTCTCGTATCTTAATTGCACTAGCTTACGGTGCAGGTGGCATCTATGCACTAGTAGCAAAAAAATAATCAATTTATAAAAACTTGATTATATTCTGACACAAACATATTGTTTCAGGGAAAATTAAATTGTATTTGGACTTTGAAACCTGATACTATCTCTAACTTGATTAGCTTTTCGAATTAGTTCATCGACATCTCGTTTGTCATGAATGTCTACTACGTTGAAATGACCCATTTTTCTTTGGGGTTTTGCTTCATCTTTAAGATACATTTTGAGATAAACTTCATCATTGCTACCAATTTCAATTGGTTTGTATTTTCCTTGGAACTCTTTCGGTCCTAATATGTTGCACATTACCGTATAATGCAATAAATCAGTCTTGCCAAGATCAAGACCAAGAATTGCTCTTAGATGTTGTTCGAATTGTGAAGTAATACTTGATTGTAATGTATGATGCCCTGAATTGTGAACTCTTGGAGCAATTTCATTTATGAGTACTTTATCATCATCTGTTACGAACATCTCGATTCCAAACACTCCTGCTCCATGCAATACTTCCATCGTTTTTTCAGCAATTTTTTGTGCTTGATGCGAAACCCTTTCATTTACTCTCGCAGGGGCTATGGTCATTTTGAGAATATTTTCTTCATGAATATTTTCTACTAGGGGATATGTTTCAATATCTCCCTTTAGATTCCTTGCTGCTATTACTGATACTTCTTTTTTAAAATTTATCAATTTTTCAAGCATTAGTTCTCTGTTTTGAAATTGTTTGTATGCATATTCGATCTGCTCAGGTTTTTCAATTTTGAAATTTCCTCTTCCATCATATGCATCTCTTCTAGCTTTTAGCATTGCTGGAAAACCAAATATGGATATTTTTTCTTTGAGATCAGAAAGAGAGTCGATTTTGAAAAAATCTGCCACAGGTAATTCATTTTCACGTAAAAATTTTTTTTGCATATACTTGTCTTGAATTATTTTAAGAGTACTTGGTGACGGATTTATGATTACATTATTATTTAATGATTCCAACAGTTTACTATCGCCAGATTCTATCTCATATGTTATGATGTCAGATTGTTGAGACAAATCTATGATTGCCTTTTTGTCTTTAAAATCTGCTACGATTTGTCTTGCTCCTACTTTTGTGGCGGGACAATTGCTTGTAGGATCTAATACAATCACTTCTGAAATATAGTTTGGTAATTTTTTGGCAGCTTCGGTTAACATCATGCCAAGCTGACCTCCTCCAATAACTCCTAAAATTTTAGTCAATGCTAAAGCTCGTTTCTTGTTTTAGAAATAGTTAACTATGAATGATCCGATTAAAATCAATCGCATTTTCATTTGATGGAGAGGCTGTGATTTGTAAAATCTCACTACCCTTTAAATACAATTTACGGGAAATTTTATCATATAATGGATACCTCACAAGTTAAGATTAGAACTGGAATATCAGGATTTGATTCTATTATTTCTGGAGGATTTAGAGAAGGTAAAACCATTGTTTTATCAGGACCTCCAGGTAGTGGCAAAACTACTTTTGGAATGCAATTTCTACACTCAGGTGCAACTGACTTTGATGAACCAGGAGTATTTGTTACTCTATCTGAAAGTCCTGTAGAACTCAAAAATGATTTTAGTTCCTATGGCTGGGATGTTCAAAAATTGATTGATGATGGGAGGTTATTGATTATAGATGCAAGGCCCTTTAAAATGGAAGAAGGCTTTGTTGCACTTGACGAATCTTTGTACCGAGGTGAATCCCTTCCATTTATGCATCTGACTCAATTGATTCTAAGCAGCATTAAAAGAATAGAAGCAAAAAGGGTTGTAATAGATTCCCTTACTGTCCTTTCAATGCAGTATACTAATGCATTTTATGCAAGACAAGGATTACAGGGAATGATTCATGCCCTAGAAGACAAGAATTGTACCTCTTTATTGATCTCTGAATTTGCTGATAATACTACAACTCCTCCAGAATGGTATGTAGCATCTGGTATTGTATTGTTACATCACATAAGAAAAGAAGACAATATGGAAAGAGCTATTCAGGTAATCAAAATGAGGGGAGTTAGCCACAATGAACAAATCTTTCCTATAAGATTGGATGAATCAGGTATGAGGATATTACATCCAAGACTTGGAAATTAATTTTACAAATGAATATTCTTTGATTTTGACCAAACAGTAGAAAATAGTGTTTTCATTGAATAAACCATAGCAGAAGAATCAGTCCAGATTGCGGTAATTTGCTGGCTAGCTTTACTATTGTTTTTAATGAAAAATATTATCTCTTCATCATCCTTTGTCAGAAAACAGAGGTCCTCTCTTATTGTGTCTGGCATTTTCTTAACATTGTCTCTATCAATGTCATCAAAAATATACATCGATTTTTCAGAAGACGATGTTAATATTTTTAGATCTATCTTGGAATCATTTAATGATTCAAAGAAATTAGAGTGATAAAATTTCAGAAAATCTTTTTCAGAACCTAATACTGCGAATTCTTTTTTTGTATTTTCAACCATTTCTCTTATCTTACTGTTAATTTGATTTGCACCTTGAAGCATTTGGAATCTTTCTTCTTTTTCTTCAAGTATTGTATTAAATTCTGGAATAGTATTCCACAATTCTACAATTCGCTCTTCTTGTTTTTCTAGTGTGTTTACTCTCTCCTTTTCTGCATTTACTAGTGACCATATTGCTTTGTTCAATGGAAGTGCAGAAAACTTGATTGGGTGCTGGAATGTAGCAGCAACAATTCCCTTGTTTTGAAGAGTAGTAAGTAAATGATAAGTTTCAGTTCGTGGTAATCTTAAAGCCTTGCACACTTCGGGTGCAGTCTTGGAACCATATTTTCCTAAAAAGATGTAAACTTTGCTTTGGTTTGATGTCAATCCGAAATTTGATAAATCATCTTGCAATTTGTCAATTGACAGTTTGTGTTCGTGCAAAGAAGATCCGGAATGTGAATCAAATATTGAAATTTGGTTTTCTTCGTTTTTCATATTTTTTCAGATCCGTTCTATTAATCCACTAGAATATATTGTTGGAAAGTCTAAAAGAGTTGATCGATGCTGTCCGTCTAACGATCCTTCTGCTATATATTTTTCTAAAAAAGTAGAATTATTATATATATTTTGTAATAAATCAATATAATATATAATAGAATTAGATCGCATGAGTTTATTCGGCTCCTACGTTAACGATCGCTTTAAACGAAAATTTAGCCTTCGGAGCATTTGCCTTCATGAATACTACCTCAAATGAAAGGTCATTATTCAAAAGAGCTACACAGCCAAGATCTTTTTTTAGCCCTCTTGAAACAAGACCATTTAAGGATTCTATTATTTTTTGTACCTTGTCAATCTTTAATTTGGTTGCTTCTAAAGCCTTAAAGTAAAGTTCCAGCTCTCCTTTGATTCCAATTCCATCATAAACCGACACTTCATCAATATTGCGCCAATTTGATTTTTGATCTTTTTTCTTTACAGCTTTTTTCTTTTTTGGATCAGATGGACCATCAAGCTTTTCTTTTAGCTCTGCAAGTTCAGCAGAGTTTTCTTCGGTTCCTGCTCTAAGCTTACTTCCAGTCAGCTCTGAGTATTCATTAAATTTTTTCTTTAGGTCTTCAAGATCTTTTGTAAAATGGTTTTGAAGATCAGCAATGGAATTAAAATGCATTACTTTTCCTTCTTGCATGTCTTAGACGACCTTCTCCATATGAACAGTAGTATCGGTGATTATCATATCTTCTGCATTTGTTGCTGGCAATCGTTTTAGTTTTTGAGTACCCTCTCTCAAAAATGCAATCTTCTTGCTCTTGATTATTCTATCTGACTCTGCCATTCTAATCATTGTAGGAATTGCATATCTTATAACTTCCGATGTTTCATCAAGTGTTAGCTGGTCAAATCTTTTTTGCTCTGTCTTGGCATTTTGTTTTATTACAAATATATCAAGTGATGGTGTAAGCATTACTCTCGTTTGTTCTGGAAGATGCAAAATACTTGGATGAAGATCAATCGTGAATCCAAGATATGAAGTTATTATTTTTAATGAATTGTACAAATCATCGCTAACATTGGTTTTTTCTTTATCCATCTCATATACCTGAACTGCTTCGTTTACCAAATCTTCCATGGCCTTTACTGCTGCTGCTAGATTATCCTCGTTTACTTTTCCTTCTGATGACATGTACAAAAATGG
>CAZIHN010000062.1:0-7059 GCA_964538845.1 uncultured Nitrosopumilaceae archaeon
CTATTAGCTGAATCCATAGACCTTGGCTACTTGCTATCTGCAATCATTTTTGGTGGTCTAATTGCGGCTGTTGCGATAAGTCATTTTGTTTTCAAGGTAAATGCTGTTTTGGCATTTTGGCTAGCATACATTCTCACACGTCCACTTGGGGCTTCGATAGGCGACTATCTCTCACAAGACGTGAGCAGCGGTGGCTTGGGATTGGGAACTGTAATAACAAGCATGATCTTCCTTGCTACTATCCTAGCTACAGTAATTTATCTAACAGTAACAAAAAAAGATGTCATTAGAAATCAGACTTGAATTCCACAGGTGTTTCTGTTTCCAGAAGATTTGTACATGGCAAAAAATCAGGTCAAAATGACGACAGAAGATCATGAAGTATCTAAAAAACAATGCGCGATTTTGGTCTGACCCAAAGAAACACAATATTTAGTCTAACACCAGGATTGGTTGCGTGCCAGAGGTTGGCCCAGAAACTATGATATCATAGATTCCCCCAATCAAGTACTTTGGAATTTGCATACTGTCAGCTGTTATCCAATCTGGCAAAGTTGTTTATAGTCCCCAGCATGATTTATTATAAAACTAGAAGTGTTGTCTAAAAGTACGGATAAGATTTTGGCAACTCGCTCCAAATAAAAGTCAAAAAAATGACAACAAGGGCAATAATTGTCGATAGGCATCGAATTTTGAGGCCAGTGACATCATAAATCATGAGAACTGGTAGAGATATCTACCAAATATGTTCAAAGTGGCATTGTAAAATCTTCAAGGCAAATTACCTGGTTCCTATTTGTGTTATACTTGTGGTACCACTGGTTAGTTCTACATTATTTGATTCGAGTCAAATTCATGCGTATGCAGCTTCTGGAAGCATAGTTCTAGATAACGTCCAGTCAAATTCTTCTACGATAGCGCTACCTCCGTTTCAGGTTAGCTTGTCTAACTTTGTGGTAGGAAGCGGAACAAACAAGTTCCTAATTGTTGCAGTTCAGTCAAGTTCTGCAACGGTAAGTAGCATCACATATGGGGGAAGTTCCCTTAGCCTAGTAAGCTCAAAATCTAATGTAGTAGATACAGAGTTTTGGAAGTTAACAAATCCTCCATCTGGAACTGCAAATATTATTGTCACCATGTCTGGCACATCAACAGTGGTTCTTGGGGCATATTCTTTTTTTGGGGTAGACCAAACAACTCCGACACCTATGATTGTTACCAACTCCAGCGCTACAGGGAATCCATCAACACAGATTACGAACAAGGATGGTTTTAGCTGGGTCTTGGACTCGGTCGTAAAACAAGGTACTTCATTATCCAGTCCAACACAAACAAGTAGATGGAATATTCAGGTATCTACGGTAATCAGCGGGGCATCTAGCTCTGCGACACTAGTGCAGCCCAACACCTCTACAACCTTTGGCTGGACTCAAGGCACGTTAGGACTACAATGGGCTCAAATTGCGATCGAAGTAAAGGCAGCACTAATCTCACAAACATTGATTACGGAAACAGTTACTTCAACCGAATCTATAACAAAGACAGCGTCAAAGATCTTGGGAGGAGAAATTGTAACGGAGACAGATTCTATTGGTACAGTCCACAATGCCTCACTCACTCTATCTGAGAGCGTAACATCTACAGATCCAGCTGTTCGTCATGCTACAATGAAAACTTTGACTGAAACTGTTTCAGTAACCGATCCAGTAATTTCTAGTTCCCATGGATCTTCTCAAACTCTATCAGAAATTGTAACTGCAACAGACCCAGCAGTTGTTTTTGTTCATGACTCCAGGACAACATTGTCCGAGAGTGTTACTGCCATCGATCCTGTAATCACTAGTTCGCATGGTGCTACCAGGGTCTTACCTGAGGATGAGTCTGTAGCGGATATTGTAATTACATCACAAGGGTCTGTTACTACATTAACAGAGAGTGTAACGGCGACAGATCCGGCTGTTGCTAGTTCACATGGTTCTACTACAACTATATCCGAAAGTGTGACAGCTGCAGATCCAGCGATTACATCTTCACATGGTTCCACTAAAACTCTATCTGAAATTGTCACAGCTACAGACCCAGCAGTTGTCTCTATACATGGTTCGACTGCAACATTGACTGAGAGCGTAACAGTGACTGATCTAGTCAAGAGTTCACATGGCTCGACTGCCATTCTATCTGAAAGTGTGACAGCTGCAGATCCAGCGATTACCTCTTCACATGGATCAACTGCATCTCTGTCGGATACTGTGATATCAATGGACTCTGCAGTTACATCTTCCCACGGCTCTTCTCGAACTTTATCAGAAATTGTAACAGCAACAGACCCATCTGTTGCCAATTTGCATTCACTTGTAATAGATCTAGCAAGAGAAATCGTTACATCAAATGAGACAATTTCCGAGACTTCAACAAAATTGAAATTGCTTTCAGAATCTGTTCAGAGCAAAGATCAGTTAACAACAGTAGGAGGTACTATCACACAGTCCAATTCAACTCATTCCGGTGATGGTTCACATGGAGCGCCACCATCTTTTACTCTAGGTTTTAGGCCAGACGAACATCCAATCTCAATAAATGGCACCACCTTTAAGCTAGATAACTTTCAAAATACAATTCCAACCCAGTTACTCCATACCCGCAAGTCGTTTCTACTTCAAGTTATGCTCTATGGCGACTATGGTCCTTCGTCTGTCCAACATGTTGCATTGTACACAAATCTTAGAGACCAGAAACGAGAATTGCAAGATAGTGATACTTTCATAATATGGGACAAAAACTATCATCTTGAAATATCAGATCCTAACAAATTCTTTGGTCCTGTTACTGTCAACCCTGTGGCTCATGGAAACAAGCTAGAAGTAGACTTTGACATCATCTTTGCAAATGAGATGCCTACATCTGATATCATAATTAGGACATGGGGAACAGATCTATTTTCTGCTGATACTCATATCAATAATGCCTGGAGTTCAACAGATTCCATGGCTCATACTATCAACAAGTCACCTGTGAACAAAATCGCGATATCACAAAATAGTTCGATTGACATCTTGGAGGCAATCAAACAATGGGGAGGATATTCTGCCCCGCCAATTTCTGATTCTGAGCTTCTACAAGACCTTGGAATAAATGGTACTCGTATACCATCATGGTTCATAAAAACTACAAAGTGGGTCGCAAGTGGAGAAATTGATACTGGGGAATTTCTCAATGCGCTTAGATATTTGAATGACATGAAAATAATTAGATAGAAATTCAAAATCTAGATACTCGTTAGTCTTGTTGTAGTCGGAAAAATGATACGAAGGACATGTAGTTCTCTGACCTAAAGATTTGTGTTTTGTTGAAAAACCCTTAAGACAAATAAAAAAGCAAAGAAACTAGATTGAAAAAGGCAAATGTGACACTCGTTGTATCTAATATGGATGCATCCATTAGGTTTTACACTGAAAAGTTGGGGCTAGAGTTTGCCAATCGATATCAGAACCATTGGGCTGAGCTTAAGACCAATGGACTAACAATAGGGTTACATCCGCAAGAGCCAGGGCTTGCAGTATCAAAGGCAGATAGCATGTTTATCGGGTTTTCAGTAGATGATCTTGATTCTGCCGTCAGCGATTTGAAAAGTAAGGGAGTAGACAGGGCTCGATAGTAGAGGACGGTCCACTTCGAATAGTACACTTTGTTGACCCTGATGGGTACAAGTTGTATCTCGAACAAATGAAGAAATGGTAAAAACTCGTCTTTTAATCCTGCCCGGTTCATTAGATTTTTGATTCATGAATTTAGTTAAACCTATAGTAGAAATCATAAGAAAATGTTACTGTATTAAGTGACTAGATAGATTAACAACTCTGGTAGTATTGTCAAAAACTTTGGAACAATTAGCGGCAATGCAATAACAAACAATTCTCAAGCTATCTCTTTGTGTTAAGTTCATTGATGACTACAAAAAATCATTTTACTAAATATTTTATTTCCAAATTTGAAAAGACAGATTTCTACCCAATACTTAAATAAAATAAAACTTTGCAATCACTCGTGAAAATCAAAAATTTCTGGAACAATAAAAAAATCTCGTTCCAGCTTGCTACAATAATTCTTGTTCTTGGTGCAGTAACAAATTCGTCAAATTCCATGATAAATCCTGATACAAATGCATATGCTGCAACTAGCTGCCCATTGCCTAGTGCAAGCACAATCTATTCTAGCGAGACCTTCAATGTACCAGACTGTGTATCTGATCTTGTAATTCTTATACCAAACGAGGCACACGAGCCAGACAGCGCATTATCAAAACACATTGCACCCAAGAACCTTCACTATCTGGCAGCTCACAGTATAATCTCAAAATATACCTCACTTACAATGATCTCCGACGATGCAAATCACCAACATGCAACATGGGCAAAGAGACTAGACAATGGTATAGTAGAATGGAAGACCCAGGCATTGGCAGAGTCCAAGTATTCTACTCCTGCCAAGATCCTAGGCACATCTGGGGTAACCTACAAACTTTTGGACCCAAATGACAGTGATATGAAAGGCACGGTAATGACAAGAGCTACATCACAAGCCCCGCCAGGAAAAATGGTTGCCGGACTTGTCTTTGTACCGCAAAAGGACATCGTAAAATATAGAGCCATGTTTACAAGTAATGGCTTTGCCATTGATTCAGAATACAATTTCACATGGCTGAATACGAACAATGTAGTAAAATCACACACTGTTATACTATATCATACTACCCAGTCACTTTCAAGTGCACTTATCACTTTGTCAAAAATTGTAGCAGCAACACCTTACACCTAAAGTCTCGTTGAATAATCATCGAGTCATCTCCATATACATAGTAGAACAAAACCTAGTCCAGAAATTATAACTATATTTTTAGCTAGTCTGTAATTAAGAATTGAAGGCAAAAACAAATGGATAGCCTTAATTCAAAAGGCAAGTAAAAATTATCTAGAAGAAAGGCAAGACAATGCTTGGCGATATAATAAATTCCATAGTGCATGACTCGTTGTTTATAAAATATGGTCTTGTTGGACTCTTTTTCAATGGAATGTTTTATTACTTTTAAAGACCAGTCAACATTTACCAATTTTGGAAATTAATTAAATTGGATTTTTGTGCTAAAATGGTATCTCAGAGGATTTTAATGGTATTTGATTTTTTAAAACAGTAACCAAATCATTATCTAAGGGCTAGAAATATCCATGTTGTCAATTTGCGCAGTCAGGGTGCGCGCACTACCGCAATCTCTGCAACCGTCATGTTGTATGAAATTGAGATTATTAAAATCAGTTCCATTTGTGTCTAGTGTTACAGGCGAGCCAGCTATTTGATGAGTCCTAGCACTATCTGAGAAGACCTTTAGTGTCAAGAGTGCCGGAGTCTTTTCCAGACTTACAAAGTATTTGGTATTAGGAGAAATAGATATTCCAGTAGATACAAAACCACCAGGATATCTTTCCACAAACAATTGATTAGTATCGATGCCATGTTCGATTGTTATTTGATTGCCATTTTTCTGATCCTGTGGGTCAGCTTTGGTCGGGCTAAGTGCAAATATTATGAATGCAGGAAGGTTTGATGATGTAAACTTGTAATCAAAATTTGCAGTCCAACTTGAAGGCAGCGGTGATGAAATCTGATGTACCACTCGGTCTTGTGCTATCCCACTTCCACCCTGTACATTGTTGAATTTTACAATTCCTGGAAAATCTAGACCGTTTACTGTAACCAATGAGCCTAGCTGTGTCCATACTGGAGCTTGATAAAATGATGTTTTTAGTTTTTGTCCCGTTCCAGTAACAGAGATTCGTGTGTTGTCAATCTGTGCCGTCAATGAGTGAGAATCACCACAATTTCTGCATCCGTCATGTTGCAGATAGCTCAAATTATTATAATTGGTTCCTGTTATGTCTAATGTTACTGGTGAGCCTGCAATCTGGTGAGTAAAAGTGCTATCGTTGTATACTCGGAGCGTCAATAAGGTAGGAGACTTTTCCAAGCTCACAAAATATTTTGTGTTTGGCAGGATTGTAATTCCACTAGACTCGGCTTGTAATGGAAAGGAACCTGCCAGTAATTGGTTAGGACCGGCATGCTCGACAAATATTACATTTGAATTTAATTGATCCTGTGGATCGTCTTTGCTTGCGGTAAGTGCAAAGATAAGAAATGTCGGATCAGTTGACGATGAAAATTTATAGGTAAAATTTGCAAACCAGTTTGAGGGCAATGGTGAAGGTATTTTATGTATCACCCGTTCTTGGTCTATACTATCTCCGCCTTGCACATTGTTGAACTTGACCACATTTGGAAAGAACAAGCTGTTTACTGTAACATGTGTCCCTACTTGACTCCATCCGTCGTTTGAGTAATTGTCATGAAACAAGGATGTAGATGCAATTGCGGAATTGACAGAGACAAACAATATTATGCCTAAAACAGTGGCCAAAATGGGAACTGTTAGAACTTTTTGCAACCCAATTTTCTTACTGTTACATTGATTTAACTATGATTGTGATTTACCAAAGATGGAAAGACTATAAATAATTCATTCGAATCCACCAATTAGCACATTTAACCGTCTGAATTGATGCTCACCCGTACAATTTAAAAAAGATGATGAAGTCTAACTATGACTTCAACAAGCACGAAAGAGGCAACAACAGAAGCAAGACCTATAATGATAAGCATCTTTGCTTCCAGACTTGACTGATCTTTGATAATATCGCTCATAGTAAAAATACCGTTGACTTGAGATATTACTTAGAGTTTTCTAGTTAGCTTAAAACTTAGAACATTCTCTAACTGTTAAACTTTACATTTTTTTTAAAAATTATTTCAATTTTTTTTAAAATTAAAAAAGCACCAATTAAATTTTAATATAAATCAACTAGTTGAGGACAAGAACCCCAAGCTAGGCTTAAGGTTTCCTTAAGGTTTGCATGGTATCCTTACTATTCGATTTTTAACGATTTATTAAGAGGAATATTTCATGTCATCATCACATGCTAATTATAAAAAAGCTGCTGAACACATATT
>CAZIHN010000063.1:0-6876 GCA_964538845.1 uncultured Nitrosopumilaceae archaeon
GTTGCACCAGTAGCACCTGGTTTACCCTTTGGACCTTGCGGGCCAGTGTCGCCAGTTGGACCTTGAGGACCTTTCAGATTTCCTTTGAGAACCCAAGCGTTGTTAATTTTTTGATAATAGTTACCATTTGACGTATCGATATACAAGTCAGTGTTCTTTCCAAGTGTGCTTGAAGGTGCACCGGTACCTGTAAAAATCTTTGAACCAGTACCATCATCGGCAAAGGCGTGAGTACCAGCAAGTGGACCTAAAATTAGCAATATAGAAAATAATAGCGCATATGAAGATACCAGCTTTTTCAACCCCACAATGGCTAGTTGGGATATTTAATAAATATGATCAGAACTCTAAAAAAAAAATTCTAGATTTTATATTAATTTTTTAATTATCTAAAATTATCTTAGTTTAACACGGAAATTATGAAATAATCAGGCCTGTGTACAGTTTGCTTTAGCGCCATGTGCAGTCTGCAATGTAATCCATCCAGTTATGGTACCTGTTTTGGTTATGTTCATCGTATGTCCTGCAGGACTTCCTACAGTGAATGATTCAAGATGTCCTGGAATCATTGAATAAAGACTCTGGCTTCCAAGACCTGATATTGATATTGCAATCTGGGAATTATCGAGCCCTCGCAGTGCGCCATTGACAATATAGTCTGAGCTTGAATAGCACGACCATGTACTAGTGTTCCATATCGGTCCTACTGTAATTACCTGGTATGATTGGTCATCTTGTGGCCTAGAAAATGTTGTTATGACCAGTGCAACAATTACTGCAACTCCAACAGCTATCACAGTGTAGCTGGGATTCATTTCTTGTTATGATATAATATGATATTTAACGATTCAGAGTATATGTCACTTACCGGTTTTGAATCAGAAAATTCGAGCATGTGGTTCATTTACAAAATAAGCTAATAATTTACCAAACTAGCTAATCAGAGCTTATCACTGACAAGTTTCATTTGTGTATATGGCAGTCGGAAGTGAGATTCATTTTATTTCTACACACAAGACTGCCAGATTGCTTGTTGTACTTCTTGGTGTGGGAGTTTTAATTACTGGCATAGGAGTATATGCTGACACACTTCAACTTGGGGCATCTAGTGAGAAATCTAGTGATATGCAAGATATAGCTAGTATACTAGGGATGGAGACTCTTCTTGCAACCATAGTGTTTTTCATCTGGTTCCACAAGGTATATCGTAATCTTGCGGCACTAGGAGCAATTGATCTAGAGTTTCCATCTAAATGGGTTCTCATTTACTTTTTCGTTCCAATTCTGTGGTTTTACAAACCATTCAAGGCAATGATTGAGATTTGGAAATCTAGTGACCCAAGCGTAGGTGTTACTGATAAACGAATTCGCGATGGATTGGCAATGCCAAGGGTACTTGGAATCTGGTGGCTCTTTTGGGTGATGTCAAGTGTCATTGGCTTTAGAATGCTTATGCAAAGTTTTGGAGAACAGACTGCAGCGCAGGTATATTCATACACCCAACTTTCTTTTGTTGAAGGAATTCTTACCGTTGTAGCATTTTGTCTTACAATTTTTCTAGTTAGAAAAATAGATTCAAGACAAGAGAAAAAGATCAGAATAATTTCTAGCAATTTATAACATGTGCTTGTAATGAAAACAGGAAAAAGACTTGGTATTTCTATGATGATTGAGATTATTAAAATTAAATCCAGATATGTTGAGTGTTACCGGAGATCCTGCTATGCTGAGTTCTGGCACTATCTGACAAGACTTTTAGTGTCAAAGATTACACAAGTCTTATGCCAATTACGTTGGATTTTTTTTAAAAAAATGAAATTTGATGCAAGATTTCCAACGCATTCAAAAATGAAAAGATCATCCTTTTAACTTTATGCTCTTTTTAAGGATTTGAGTGGGAGTGAGTACGAAAAAAACTAGACTAGCTGCTATAACAATATCATCTGGTGTGGTATTCACTCTGGCAGTTTTGTCAATTCATTACGTAATGGCACTTAGTTGTTGTGATACAATACCAGTAGGTCCTCATCCTTATTCTATAGCAGTAAACCCCCATACGCATATGGTTTATGTTGGCAATATTGGCAACCACACAATTTCTGTAATTAATGGTTCCACCAATAAAGTTGTAAATACTATCTCGTTGACAGGCGGAGTAAATGCAATTGGAGTAAATCCCTACACTGGCAAGATCTTTGCAGCTAACGGTAACAAAATCGCTGTAATTGATAGCAAAACAAACGTAATTGTACATAATATACGAGTAAAGGGATTTGTCTACGGTATCGGAGTAGACCCAAAGACAAACAGGGTTTACGTAGGTGGTGATGATTTCAACTATACGGTCTTGGTAATTGACGGTCATACCAATGCCATTTTAGGTTCTATACCAATTGGACCTAGTGCACGAGATATTGGAGTAGATATTAACAGAAACATGATTTACGTAGCTAATGCAGGCGGCAACACAATATCTGTAATTAACGGCTCTACTAATACAGTTGTAACGACAATAAAAGTTGGCCTCACTCCATATTATATTGGAGTAGACAACAATAAGCACATGATTTACGCAAGTAATACTCAAGATAACACAACTTCTGTCATTAATGGCAAGACCAATAAAGTTGTGGACATAATACCATTACCATTTCAGCCTAATGGAATTGGAGTAGATAGCATTAGACATGTCATTTACATTGCTAACTTTTGGGGTACTACAGTATCTGTAATTAATGGTACAACTAATACGGTTATGGATGTAATTAAGGTGGGAAATCATCCAGTCGTAATAGGAGTTGACAGCATTCCAAACAAGACCTACGTGGTAAATCATAACAGCAACAATGTATCTGTAATTTCAGGTTAGAATCTTCATCTATCATGTTTTATTCTTTTTAATATACAAGAGAAAGAAATCAAGCTAAATTTTAACTACAACTGATGAATGCAGTATAAATTAAATGGCAACTTACTATTGTTTGTCATGTCATAAAATTATCAACAATAAATCTGGAGATTGGGGTCCACAATGCCCAAAATCCAAGAAAAAAAGACCATTGAATATTTAGTATTGTGTGTTTGGACTAGATTTACTTTAAACTTGTTGCAATAGTTCCTTGCGGCATGGGTTTTTTTGGTATAAGCCTCATAGATACAATCAAGAACACGCCAACTGAGACTATTAGGAATAGATAGCCTGCATAGGCATGAGCCATCTCTAAAGCTTCACCACCATATGCATATGAAATGTATCCTAGTATGGGTATCCTGATGAGATTTACCGCAAGAACTAGAGATATTCCTATCATAAAGATCCCTACCAGTCTTTTGTAAGATACCTTTTTTCGAAGATCGATTATCATCATGCCAAATATAATAAAAAATAGGGTCAAAGATGGGCTCCCTGCGCATTCTGCTGCAACCTGAAGAGATGGTCCCTTTGAATCAGGTGGAAGCATTACATTATCAGATTCCTGGAAGGCATGTATGCCAAAAGCATTCAGTACCAAAACTGTGAAATTTGCTACTGTTCCAGCAAGCGCTGCCCCTATTGGAGATGCATCTAGTGCTATATCCCATCCTCCTGCAACAAATATTCCATACATGGCTGCCACAACAATGACAAATGTCAAGAGTTGTCTGAACTGTTTTAGGAAATTTAGTCTGGCCTGGATAAGATAAATTCCTACTGCAAGGTTTGTCAGTACAATTGCTGCAAGCAATACGGTTTTAGTGGATTGGAAAATTTCATAGATTAAAAATGCTAATAGTAATAACGATATTCCAATTATGAATTGTTGATTTGTGGATAATTTCAAAATTGAATCAAGCTTGGTCCAGTTTTAGAATTTAATTTTTGGAACAAGTGCTCTTTGTCTTATTGCAATGTATGCGCCTGCAACAATCACTATCAATATTGAGATAGAGGCCATTGAAAATTCAGGCACTATCTTGGTAACAGTTGATGGTTTTACAAAACATGAAGCAGATGTTCCACCATACAATTTCTGACATTCAGCTAAATCATTTATGTGTAAAACAATTGTCTGTGTGGCAGGGTTTTGACTAGTTGCCCAAGTAGCGGTTCCCATTATTACACCAGTTGTTCCATCTAGTGGAATATTGGTTGGATCTCCACCACTTCTACCATATCCAAAGTAACCCTTGGCAGAGGAACTGCCTGCAACAAATGTTGACAAACTATGGACAGTAGGCGGAATGTTCGAGGTGTAGACACAATAGTCATCTAGTCCTGGAATTCCTCCTGAAGGAGATTGATTAACAGATGAGAAACCGTAGGTTATAGTTTTACCAGGAGCAGATGTACTTGCACTAACTATACTTGATGTAACAATACTACCAATACCGCTGACATTAGGACACTGCGGTCCTGATGCTGCCGATGCGCTATTAAGAGCTAGTGAACCTGAAAATAACAAAACACCAAACAATGCTGCAAGTGCAATCTTTCGCATTTCTTATTTTTGGATCCAGTAGTAGATAAAGAAGCTCTGCCAGAGTTGGAAATTGCCTAAAAAGAAGGTATTTTTTCACTGAATCAATCTATGATAGAAAATATTTTTGGAATCTTCATTTTAATGGCTTTGATATGATGTTATTTCCCAAGGTATAGGTATCAGACATGAACATGTCAAAAGAAACATTTCCTGAAATTGTGACAAGAGTGTATGATGGAAGTGTATTTGCTATACCAGCTGGTCCTGAGAACTCACTAAAAGATGTGCTGCCATCAATACTTACTTTTGGTTGCCAGATGTAAACCTGTACTGAAGAATTAAAAATAATTTTTGAAACATTCTCAAAATGTTTTGGGCCTAGAGTATTGGACAAAACATCTAGCGTTGCGTTTGTAAATGATGCAGTAAGAGAATTCCCAGTTACTAAATTACCATAGAGTCCTTTTCCATCTTGGAGCGATGTTTGATTTGTATAAAGTATGGCATCTTTGTAATTATTGATTTTAAATTTAGTAATATTTGAGATTGAGACTTGACCACCATTGCTTTGTACTGTCATATGTGCGATCTTTTCTATTGGGAATACAAGAGATCTTGTCTCAATTGTGACATTGCCTGTGCCGATCATTTGCCTGTAGCTAAAATTGCTAAATATTTTGTGTGGTTCTGGTACAAGCTTGTCTGAGCCAATGAGAGGTGCGATCTTTTCTACTAGCTTCTGATAGACCTCTGCGTTTTGCTTGTTAAATCCGGTTATAACAGGATACATGTTCACGTAGGTAATTTTACCCAATCCGACATTTTTTTCTGCAAGAAAAACTGATGTCTTGTTATCTTGTGAGACATAGACTCCTAGTGTTTTCACATCATGTGCAGGCGTTATGGGTAGGACTTTGGAGTTTATCAAAATTGAAAAATTTGGGGAAATAGTAATTGTACTTGTGTTGAATGGGGAATTTCCCAAGTTAAATAAAACGCGAGAAATCGAGCCATATCCATTTGTGTTTACAACTACAAGATGTCCGCCAGAATTTGCAAACGAGATATAGTCAGAAGGGGATATGGTGCTGTTCTCGACTGGATCGTAGCTTAATACCACGGTTTTTGCATTCAGTGCATTTTTGTCCTTGTCAAACATTACGGTATAATTTTTGTCGTTCTTTGAAACCAAATCATATGCAAAATAAAGAGACTTTGATAGTATTACATTATCAATTGGGACTAGAAGAGATGTACTGGAGCTTTGACGTGGAAACGAAATATGTGTCGCATTGTAAATTGTAACCTCCTTGTTTGAAAATACAACAGGAGATGTGTTTAGAAGATGTGAGAACCAGGCTCCCTTAGGTATGCTCAGATCACGTTTATCCATGTAAATATACATGTGTGGTAGATTGTGAGCACTCTGTTGGTACAGTGCAGACCCTGGGTCGTTTGCGTTTGTTAAAACAATAGGATTTGGTAAATTATAAGGTGAGGAGGCAAGTGAAAGGAGGTCAGAAGAATAACCACTTGGTGCGAACATAAAAGCATGTGAATCATGTTGCAGTATGTTTCGTAACGATGTGATTGCCTGAAGTTCTTCATGTGATATGGTTTGTGAAGCTGCTGTACGTGTCCAATATTCGACCGTTAATACCGATGAAGAGAAACCTAATACAATAATAATAGATATTATTGCAGAAAATCCAACCTCTCTGGAAATCTTTCTTTTCACATCTATTCCACCTGATATTTTTACAATTGGGATTGGAGCTAATAGACATGCAATAAGAAAAATAAAAGGCGGAAATCTCTTCTCATAATATCCCGTGTAGAAAAAGTTGTTTACTATGGAAAGCACAGAACCAAAAATAAGCAAAATTACTATTGTCCCAAGTAGAATGCTTACTGAACTGTTAGGTAAGATATCATTTAGATATTTTATTACAAGTATAGCAACAAACCCAACGATTCCCAAAGTAAGTGGATAAATGAACCATGGGACAACTCCTGAAGCATTAAACAAAGTGTTTAGGTTATCGTCAAAAAACCACGTTAGAGTACCGGCAATGTAGACTGTAATTAAAATAGCAGTAAGAATTTGATAATGTTTTTTTCTGGGAACTGATTTGAACGGATAATGAATCCTGTACAATATTTTATTTCTCCAAACCAATGCAAAGAGTGATACTAGTATAGGAATGATAATGGCAAAAATGGATGCCTTGTCAAGTGACAGTTCTCTTAGGAACGAAGGCCAAAAAAGTTCTGTGTAGAGCAAAATGGGAATGGCAATAATAAAGGCAATTATCGAAGAAAATAATGCATCGTCTAGTCTTAGCACCTTACTCTTTGATATTAAGGAATAGCCTGCTAAAATGAGAACAAAAATGACTGCTTCAGTGACATGAAT
>CAZIHN010000064.1:0-6864 GCA_964538845.1 uncultured Nitrosopumilaceae archaeon
ATCTGTTATAAGCCTTTCTTGGATTTACAAAAGTTTTGTGCAATCTGAACAACATCATTTGTAGCTTTCACGTCATGAGTCCTTATTATATCAACACCATTTAAAACAGCAATAGTCTCCATTGCAAGTGAGCCATAAAGTCTGTTAATAGGATCTGATTCATTTAACAATCTTCCTATGAATGATTTTCTAGAGACAGAAACAAGGACCGGAAATCTATCTTTTATTGTGTTCAAGTTTTTCAAAACTAGTATATCACGTTTTACCCATTCAGAGTTTATTCTCGTAACTAATATTCCGTCGGAAGTCTTTCTGAAAAAACCAATCGCAGGATCAACAATAATTCGCTTTTTTGGTATACCAGCCAATCGTGCTATTGCAATGCTTTCTTTAAGCAATTTTCTGGTCTGAATTACTTGATCTCCTTTTACAATTTTTGGACTAAATGCACAGACAATCACAGATGGATTGTATTCTTCAAGTATGCCTATCATATTTTTATCATATTTCAATCCTGAAACATCATTCAATATTTCTGCTCCTAGTTCGAGTGCAACTTTTGCAACCTCTGCCCTACACGTATCTATTGATAAAGGTAATTTTGATACTTTTTGAATTGCTTCTATGGCATTAGTTATCCTTATTCTCTCTTTATCTAAAGAAACCAAAGTTTTGAGATAGGGAGCTGTTGACATGCCCCCAATGTCGATAAAATCAGCACCATCCTCTTCCATTTGTTTTGCCTTTCTGCTTATCGCTCTTTTATCACTAAAGATCGATTTTTTGTAAAATGATTCTGGACTCACATTGATAATTCCCATTATCCTTGTAGGGTTAGATCCACCTATGCTGAGATTATCTAGTTTATGCATATGGTTTATGATTAACCAAGATACATTTAGACTTAAATGATCTTAATAGGTTGGATAGAAAAGTACCAAGAAATTCTAAATGAATTTAATTATAACAAATCAAGAGAAATGAGATCTGCCGCCATATTGAATTTTTTGTTAAGGACAACCACACCATTAAGAAGATTAGAAAGTAAAATTAAGAACAAAACTGTATTTGTAATTGGAGCTGGGCCATCTCTTACTCCCTCATTAAGATACCTTATAAAATTTCGAAATACAACAAAGATAGTGGCAGATGGTGCAACAAAGGCATTAATCGAAAATTCCATAAGACCTGATATTGTGGTTACTGATCTTGATGGTAACTTAGAATCTCTCAGAATTGCTGCAGACTCTGGCTCAATAATGATAGTACACTCCCATGGAGATAATATTAATAGATTACCTTATGCTAGCTCCTTCAAAGACTGCATAGGAACTACAGAAGGCAAACCCTTCGGAAAAATTAGAAACTTTGGAGGATTTACAGATGGTGATAGATGTGTGTTTATTGCCAACCATTTTGGTGCAAGTAAAATCATACTAATTGGAATGGATTTTGGTACAAGGATAGGAAAGTACTCAAAAGATGTCAAATACAACAAATCCACAAAGCTCAAAAAATTAAGAAGAGGAAAATTACTCTTAGAATGGCTTTCTTCTAAGAAGAAAAGCGATCTATATACAACATCCACACCAATTAAGGGATTTAAGAGAATAAAATTAAAGGACATTACACAGTTAATCAAAAACTAGGCTTGGTTTTAATATTTATTATCCATTTATCATTAAAAAAACATGAGTTCTTCAGAAGAACATCTGAGAGACATTTTGGAATTAAGAGAATGGATCTCAGAAGAAATTGACAAGAGAGAAAGAGAGGTGGAAAAATTAAAGCAAAACCGTCAGATTCTTGATTCCCTTGTAAAGCAATCAAGTTTTAGTAAAGCCTCATCGTTAGTATCGTCAAAGATCAATATTGACACGCAACCCCTACAAACATCTTCTTCGGCAATTCCTCTAAAGACTACGGATAATATGATAGTAGCAAATATGTATGTAAATCCGGATGAGCTTGTTATCATTCCAATTGAAGGAATAATACTCGATGTAGAAACTCAACCTTTCAAATCATTTTTCCTTGGAAGAATTATTGGAGGCATGGAAAATCAAGATAACTTGGAAGTTCAGAATGGTAAGATTTCAGAAAATTCGACTATATCGTGTATTGTAAATAGAGATGGTAGCAGAATACGAGAAATTCTTATAAAAAATTATCGCCAGAAAGAGAGAGTAAACGAGATAATTAATACAGCAACATGGTCATTTTCCAGAATGATTGAAAATTCTCGAAAGTGATATTATGGATAAAATAATTGTACTAGATTTTGGTTCGCAGTATAGTCATCTGATTTGTAGACGAATTCGAGAATTTTCAGTATATGCCGAACTTGTTCCATACAACATTTCACTTGAAGCTTTAAGCAAAATTAATCCAAAGGGTGTCATCTTAAGTGGTGGACCTGCAAGTGTATATAGTACTGATTCACCGCTCCCAGCTAATGGAATTTTCGAAATTGGTCTTCCGGTACTTGGAATTTGTTATGGCCATCAATTAATTGTAAATTCCTTTGGAGGCAAAGTCAAAAGCGCCCATAAAGAATATGGCTCATCATTACTTAACATAGATAGTAATTCAGATCTTCTCGCTGATGTTGGTGGATCAACTAGAGCATGGATGAGTCACGGTGATGCTGCTGAGAGTCTACCTAAGGGATTTGACATAATAGGTCATACAGAAAATTCTTTTGCAGCCGCAATCGCTAACAGACAAAAGATGATCTATGGAATTCAATTCCATCCGGAAGTAGTTCATACTGAGAAAGGCACTCAAGTACTCAAAAACTTTGTTCTCGGAATATGCAAAGCGAAACAAGATTGGACCCCAGAGAACTTCATAGAAATGACAGTTTCCGATATATCAAAGATCGACGGTAATGTTTTATGTGGTGTAAGCGGAGGTATTGATTCTACAGTAGCTGCATTGTTAATTCAAAAGGCGATTGGAGCTAGACTAAGATGTATTTTCGTTGACAATGGATTGCTGCGATTAGATGAAGAAAAAGAAGTAGAAAACATGTTCAAAAATAATTTTGGGATGAATTTCACAATTGTAAATGCCAAAGAAAGATTCCTCACTAAACTTCAAGGAATAGTTGATCCTGAACAAAAACGAAAAATTGTTGGAGAAGAATTTATTAGGATATTTACAGAATTTGCCGAAAAAAATGGCCCATTCAAATGGTTAGCTCAGGGTACACTTTATCCCGATGTTATAGAAAGTGGAGTGTCTAAAGGACCTGCAGCAATAATCAAGACACATCACAATGTAGGAGGATTACCATCATGGCTAAACTTGCAAGTCTTAGAACCACTTAGATTTCTTTACAAGGACGAGGTACGAAAAGTAGGAAAAATTCTTAGGGTTCCCGATAAACTTCTTAATAGGCATCCATTTCCTGGACCTGGCCTTGCAGTAAGAATAATTGGCGAAGTAACTCCAGAGAAATTACAGATTTGCAAACATGCAAGTAATATAGTTGAGAAAGAGCTTGCCTCCTCAGGGTTTTATGATAAGGTTTGGCAAGCTTATGCAGCAGTGGGGGATGATAGAGCAGTCGGGGTAGTTGGAGATGAAAGAAAATATGGTCATGTAGTCCTCGTCAGAATAGTAGATTCTATTGATGCAATGACTGCAGATTGGACAAGAATACCTCACGAAATACTTGAACGTATCAGCAACAGGATCACTAATGAAATAGAAGATGTGGCTTGGGTAAGTTATGTAATTTCAAGTAAACCACCCGCGACAATAGAACCTCAATAAAAAGAGATGATAACAAGAAACAAGAGACATGAAACCAACGAGATTTATGATTTCTCGACATTTTTTTTAAGGGATAAATAATAATTGGTGCTAATGTTATTGTACAATAATTATTCCATTGCTTACCATGAACTGAATTCCTTTAATAAAATCATCATCGGATATTTGGTTATCAGCCCACCAACCAGCATTATGTTTTACCCATAAGGGAATGCTGTGTGTGGAGTTTGTGGGAGTTTGAGCTTGAGGAATTTTCACAACTCCATTTTGTAAGAGATATTGAATTCCCTTGACAAAATCTTTGTCACTTATGGATCCCTCCGACCACCATTTGGCATTATGTTTTATCCATGATGGGATTGTTGTAGAGTTTATCACTTGTTTTTCAACTGGTTTTGTAGTAAGATACTTTGATGTTATTAGGTATTGCCATAGAACTGTCCCGTCGGTCTTATTTTCTTTTCCCTCAGCCCATCGTAACAGGTTAGTTTTAAACCAGTCTGGTAGTTCTGAAAGGTGTTGCTCGTTATTGCTGGAGTTAGAAGTATCATTTACTTGAGGTATCACCATCTGCCCATTATCCAAAAGTATCTGGATGTTTGAAAGAAAATCTGATTGATTTATCTGGCCTTGGGCCCATGATCTAGTTTGAACCTTGGCTTGATCAGGAATTATAACAGAATCATCAGATCTTGAAAGTGTTTCCGCAATTTTATTTACTATTATTCTTGCAAAATCTTTCGTTTCAGAATAAGTATCAAGTATATCATTTGTCTGCCACGCAGACCTGCCGTTTACAGATATAACTAGATTATACTTCATACAATAAAGTTGGTCGTTTGCACTAGTTTGATTTAGGTATCCTTCTACTCCTATACATGATGCATCAATAGTAGAATCATCAATTATGTATCTAGGATTTGCTTTTTCATGAATTATTCCAGCAATCTTTTCATAAAAGGTATTAGCAGTGTCCTCAGAATCAAATTTTGTAATTAAAACAGTCATTGCTATTGTTTCTCCTGATTTATTTTTAGCAAATTTTTGAGCGATTAAATCTTGAATACTTGAATTATTTGAAATGGTGACGTTAGTTCCTATTGCAGGTCGAATATTATATTCCGAGCCAATATTTTCAGTAGTTGGAAGGAAAATACTCAATTCATTTGGTGCTTCTTGACTGTTATTGTCTAAAATATTGGAAATCCGATCAAGACACCAAAGACCGTCAGCTGTATGTTGGCCACTTAGTTCATCACATTCAGTGAGTGTTTGATTTTTGTCAAGGGATATTGCCCAACCTGGAGTATTTCCCCCGCTTGGATTATTAGATGCGCTGGCAATTGGTATCATTAAAGCAAAAAGTAGAGCTAATGGAACAAAGAGATAACTCTTATTTGGAAATCTAAACTGCATGACTTTAGTTATATTGCATATCTACCCTAGATAATAGTTTATCATCATATAGCACGAAGATATGAAACTGGGTTTTATCTTTTTTTCTAATATCTTTATAAAAAACAAGATACCTTAGAGTGCCGAGTCTATTTTCACGTGAAAATAACTACTAAGGTCCTACATTAACTACAGTAATTCTGGCGGTTGGAGGTCCTTGTCCGTGAACTGCAGTAATCTGGACTGTATCAGAATCTTGCCCATAGATGTTACTCACGGTAAGTTTGAACACAAACACCTTCTGTTGTCCATAGTCCACGTTTGGAGTGAAGAATACTGGATGTGCAGTGTTTGCAAACATCAATGTTACTGGATCACCACTTACTTGAGTCCATGAATATGTGATTCCATCACCAGAACTAGCACTTCCGTCAAGCACGACTCTAACCAATGGATCTACTATTTGGTCTGGTCCAGCATTGGCTACTGGTGGTTGTCCATTTGGTCCCAAATTGTTAATCCTTACGGTAACATCACAAGAAGCAATGTTAGCTAGCGGATCGGTAGTATCTAATTCAAATGTAAGCTGACCACTTCCACCACTTTGAGTTGGAGCCACAAATGTCGGGTTTAGATCAGAAGTAGATGATAACTTTACTGCTGGTCCAGCAATTTGTCTCCAGTAGAACGACAAGTTATCCCCACTAGGATTTGAAACTCCTGCTGCCAATCTGACTAGAGAATTAGCATTAACTGAAACATCTTGACAAACTACAACTGGATTCTGATGAGTACTCTTAACAGTGACTTTGGTCATTGCAGATGATTTTCCTCCATGTCCGTCATCAGCACTGCATACAAATAAAAATACACCATTCTTTCCAGGTGGAACAGTAGGTGCAGTAAACGATCCGGCTATTGAATTATTTCCTTCCTGAGTTGATAGATTAACTGTAGTACCAGAATATTGTCCCCAAGTTAATGTGAGTGGATCACTATCTGGATCTGTTGCAGAACACGTTAGTGAAACTTGGTCTCCCTCATTAACAACCTGATCAGGACCTACTTGAATAACAGGTGGACCATTTACATGTAATACTATTACATTAAAGGTTGTTGTGTCAGTTAATCCATAACCGTCGTCTACCTTTAATGAAATTGTCAAAGTCTTGATTTCATGGGGGGGAACTGGTGGTGCAATAAATGAAATCACAGGAGCAGTATCTTTTGGTGAAAAAGTAACTTTATCACCTGCAGTTTGACCCCACTGGTAAGTTAGAACTTTCCCATAATCAGGAGTAGTTGAAGTAAGACCAGATAATGTAACTTTTGTTTGTTCATAAACTATAATGCTGTTTGGTGATGAACCATATCGGAAGTTTGCGCCAGGCGAACCTGATGTCCCAAGCTGTCCCGACTTTGCTATTTCAGTTCCATAGATATTATCACAATAGATATGATCTGCACCTTGAAATTGTTTAATACAAGTCTGGAGTATATTTTCTGCGTCAAAAGTCGACAGGGCTAGATCACTAGGTGACATGATAGAAGTTTGCACTCCTGAGGATATTTGAGCAGAAGCCAACATTGTTGGTAAAGTAACAGAAAACATCATTACAGCTAGGATAATAACGAAAAATTTGTAATTCAACTTGTCAGTTCTAAATTTTAGATTATTAAAAAACCTTT
>CAZIHN010000065.1:0-6742 GCA_964538845.1 uncultured Nitrosopumilaceae archaeon
GTGTAGAATTTGGTGCTGCATCAAGTCCTAGATATGATGTAGAAAGATTTGGAATAATTGAAGCCTTTGGTTCTCTTAGACAATGTGACTTAATTGTAGTGATGGGAACAATTACAAGAAAAATGGCTCCTCGACTTAGAATGGTTTATGATCAGATGGCAGATCCAAAATACGTTATTGCAATGGGTGCATGTGCAATCACTGGTGGACTTTACTTTGATTCATATAATGTATTGCCCGGAATCGATGGAGTTCTTCCTGTGGATATTTATGTTCCTGGATGTCCACCAAGACCTGAAACTCTGATTCAAGGATGCATGTTACTTCAAGAAAAAATTAAACGAATGAAGGCGGCATAATATGGCCTCTAAAAAAAAAGAGAATGTAGAATCCACCGAAAGTGACAATAAAACTGAAGAGTCTGTAGATGAGCAAAACCTAGAAAACTCTGATAATGATTCTTCACAATTAACCAAAGAAGAAGCTAAAAAATTTTATGAAGATAAAGGAATTGATCTATCTCATGACGTGCCAATTACTCCTGTTCCTATACCTCCCTTTGAGAAATCATTGGCAGACAAGATATCTTCAAAATTTGGAGAAAAAGTTGCTATTGATTACATAAGGTCAAATAGAATAAGAATAAACGCAAAAAAGGAGGATATTCTAGAAGTTGCTTATTTTATTCGTGATGAATTAAAATTTGATCATGCTGAATCAGTAGGAGGCGTTGATTATCCTGATTCAAATGAAATCGAAGTAGTCTATCACCTTGGTTCATATACTTCTGAAAAGCTTGGAAATAAAATAATAGCTTTGGCAACAAGAGTTCCAAGAGAAGAATTTCCAAATCCTGGAAAGGATATGACAAGAACACCTTCTCTAAGGGATGTATTTTACAGTGTAGAATTTCATGAACGAGAATGCTTTGAAATGTTTGGAGTATACTTTGAAGGACATCCAGATAACCGACGATTATTGTTACCAGAAGATTGGGCAGATATTCCTCCATTCAGAAAAGACTTCAAGATAAAAGGAAGATAAAATGACAACACAATTGCCTCCAGGTATTGAATTAGAAAAAGTAGATGACAGAATAATGACTCTTAATGTCGGGCCACAACATCCCGGTTCTGGTCACATGAGACTCATCATAAAAGTTGATGGTGATTATATTATTTCATGCGATCCTGATCCTGGATACGTCCATCGAGGTGAAGAAAAAATGGCTGAGTATAGAAATTACATACAAAATATTCCACATTTAGAAAGACCAGTAATTCACGATTCTTGCAATATTTTGTATCCGTATTGTCTTGCAGTAGAAGATCTGTTGGGGATAGAAGTTCCAGAAAGAGCAAAATATATTCGTGTTATTGGTTCCGAGCTCAATCGCTGTATCTATACATTATATTGGTTGGCCATCTATGGAATTTTCTTAGGCCATTCTACAATGTTTATGTGGCCAGCTGGAGACAGAGAATTATTTATTGATCTCTTAGAAGCAATGTCTGGTGCAAGAGTCACACATGCATATTTTGTCCCAGGTGGAGTAAGAAATGATTTACCAGCTAACTTTGAGGAAAGATGTCTTAGACAAGTAAACTATTTTGAAAAACGAATAAAGGAATATGAGAATATTTTCTATCAAAACCCAGTTTTAAGACAGAGGACAGAAGGAACTGGTATACTGTCAAGAATGGATGCAATTAGACTTGGAACAACCGGATCTGTGCTACGTGCATCTGGTGTAGATTTTGATGTGAGAAAAAAAGAACCGTATGATGTTTATGAAAATATAGATTTTGAAACTATAGTTCTCAAGGAAGGTGACTCGTATGCAAGATCTCGTGTCCCGTTTCTTGAAATGTTTGAAAGTTGCAGAATAATAAAAGATGCATTAGCAAAAATGCCCAAATCTGGTTCTGTTAGGACTAAGCTAAAACCTAATCCTAAGGGTGGAAATGATGAGGCTTATCGTAGAGTAGAATCTGGAAGAGGTGCACTAGGATATCATATTATTTCTAATAATAGGCCAGAACCATATCGAGTAAAGATAAGTGTAGGTTCTTTTAGGAATTTGATCTGTATGCCCTTCTTACTAAAAGGCGAGAAACTTGGTAATATGCCTGCAGTTTATTGGAGTCTAAACTACTGGCCTGTGGAGGCGGACAGATAAATGTCAACAATAGCACCGGAGTTTAGATTAAGCAGATTTATTGCTTCACTAACTGACATTATATTTTGGATTCTCCTTATTTTTTCAATCGTTGGTTTACCTCTTGTTTTCATTGTTCTTTTTTATATCAAGCTTCCAGTAATCAATGGTCAGCTCCTTACACCTTATCTTGCCATGACTTGGATGGCAGATCCATCAAGAACGATACCAATCGTAAAATCATTAATTCATACAGAATTTTTTAGAATAATCGCTTTTCCTGGATTTGGATTTGCGGCTCTTCTAGCTGCTGCTACAATTTTTATTGAAAGAAAATTCCTTGCCAAGATACAGCTTAGAGTAGGACCGCTTTATTGTGGTAAGATTGAGGGTATCTTACAACTTATGGGCGATGGCTTGAAACTAATGACAAAAGAAATAATTATTCCCGCTAAGGCTGACAAACCCATCTTCTGGGTAGCTCCTCTTCTTTTTGTAGGAACTGCTGCTGCATTTACATCACTAATTCCTGTTGCACCAGGATGGGTTGCAGCAAATCCAAATGTAGGATTATTAGCTATTTTTGCAACGATTGGATTCTTTCCGATAATAACTGTACTTTCATCTTGGTCTGCCAATAGTAAATGGCCATTTATTGGTGGGATAAGAGCACTTCATCAAATGATTTCGTTTGAAATTCCACTCATTCTCTCTCTTCTCGGTATTGTTATTTTGACTGGTACCTTGAATTTGACAGAAATTGTGGAATCCCAGCAACATTACTGGTGGATTGTTTTTATGCCAATAGGTGCAATAGTATTTTTCACTACTATTATTGCAGAACTTGAACGAGTTCCGTTTGATTTACCCGAGGCAGAAAGTGAAATTGTTGCTGGTTGGTTGACGGAATTCTCTGGAATGATGTATGGATTGATTCAGCTTGGAACTTATCTAAAGCTATATGCTTTTGCAGGTCTATTCACCGTCTTATTTTTGGGTGGGTGGAATGGTCCGATGATCTGGCCTCCCTTCCCACAAGAAATAATCACAAATGGAATTACTATTGGTCCTATCACAGCTCACATTCCAGGACTACCTCTTTTTGATCAAGAAATGCTTAATGGAACTCTTTGGTTTGTAATAAAGACAGTAGGAGTCATACTAGTAATTTTGTTACCGCGAGGAGTATTCCCAAGAATCAGGATTGATATGCTTTTGCATACAGGTTGGTACAAATTGATTGGACTTGCATTCGTTAACATCTTTATAGCTCTCGGATTGCTATACGCAGGTGTCTTGGGACCGGGAGGATTAATACAATGAGCACTGCGGGTGGAATAATCCGAGCTTTGAATTCAGGTGTAAAACACCTTGCTGTAAAAAGATTCACGTTACGGTATCCAGAACAAAAATTGAAATTTGTGGGTGATGGTTTTCAATTTGATCCTCAAACAGGAGTGGGAATTGCTGGTTTAAGAGGACGCCACATATTATTCCATGACAAATGCACAGGATGTCAGCTATGTTCTGTTGCATGCGAAGGAATAGCTGAAGCCATTGGTATGGTAAAAGTGAATGAGACTTGGAAACAAAATAAGAAAGCAATAATGCCACAGATTGATTATGGCAAATGTGTTTTCTGTGGACTTTGTGTAGACGCATGTCCGTTTTATGCTCTATACATGACAAATGACTACGAACTTTCGTCATTTACCAAGTCAGCTTTGATCTATACCCCGAGCCAGTTGGCTGTAAAACCAAACATGTCACAAGACGTAGAAATAAAAATTGGCAAACGGGGTGCAACACATGGTTGATGCTGTATTTTTAGCTGTATCTGTTTTAACAATTGGTTCTGCAATTGTTGCACTTGAAATACGTTCTTTGATTTATGGTTCAATTGCTCTGATGATCACATTATCTGGCATAGCAGGATTTTTCTTGCTTTTAGATTCACCATTTGTAGCTATGTTTCAAATTTCGGTATATGTCGGTTCAATAGCTGTTCTTATACTATTTACTGTAATGCTAGTGAGACGTGAGCTTATCTTCAACAAAATTGAGGATCCACGCAGAAGATATGCAGGTATTGCTTTGATGATAATTGTTA
Source organism: uncultured Nitrosopumilaceae archaeon (assembly GCA_964538845.1). Classification (GTDB taxonomy): domain Archaea; phylum Thermoproteota; class Nitrososphaeria; order Nitrososphaerales; family Nitrosopumilaceae; genus Nitrosotalea. Next base: position 4,269 of record CAZIHN010000065.1, read on the forward strand.
TGCTCGGAATTGGAACAATAATAATCGGTTCTGGATTAAAAACAATGGAGACTAATGCTACCAATATCGATTATAGAAAAATAGGAGAAGACTTTCTTACATATTATTCGCCAGCATTAATTGTTATGGCTCTTATTCTTACATCATCGATTATTGGTGCTTTAGCATTAGCAAGAAGGGAGGATGTTGCAAGTGAGCAACGGACTGATTGATTTTGTCCTAGTTTCTGTGGCTCTCTTGGCCATAGGGATTTATGGTCTTTCTGTAAAACGCAACGCAATCAGAATGCTCTTTGCAGTGGAAATGATTGTTAATTCCGCAAATTTAAATTTGGTTGCTTTTGCAAGATTCATTCCGAATAGTCAAGGACAGACACTTGCGTTATTTTCCATTGCTATAGCAGCAGCAGAAGTAGCAGTTGGCCTTGCATTAGTTATTGTCGCTTATCGAATGTACAAAAATATCGATATAGCAGATTTCAGGAGTCTTAAAGGATAATGGAATATATTTTATTGCAAGCAGTTTTCTTACCACTACTGCTTTCGCCTATAGCATATTTGCTTGGGAAAAAATCTGGACCAAATGCATCTGCGTGGTTTACTTTTGGATTGTTACTTTATTGTACAACTATTATGATATCCTCAACATTTTCTGGAACATATGAAGAACATTATCCTTGGACTAAATTATTTGGAGAATTTGGATTTTTACTTGATGGATTAGCAACGCCTTTTGCAATAATTATTTATGTAATATCTACGGTGCTAGTTTTATTTTCAAAACCATACATGATTACAAAAATTACCTCACAATTTGAGGAAAGAATGAACAAACAAAAACAGATAATCGGTGATGGGAGTTCCACTGCAATAATCGAAGCTTCTTCTCTAAAAGGACATCTGAATAGTCAGATAGGCGTTTACTTTGCTCTCTTTCTTGTTATGGCCATGGGAATGTTGGGTACTGTACTTGCAACAAACCTAATCGAGTTTTATGTCTTCTTTGAGGTCATGCTCATACCCGCATTCTTTATGATTGCATTATGGGGTTACGAAGAAAAAAGAAGAGTTGCACTTTTATTCTTTTTCTGGACTCATGTTGGCGCAGTCATTTTACTTTTAGGATTTTTAGCTATCGGTCTGAATGTTGGCAGTTTCAATTTTGCAGAAATTAAAGAACATGGAATTCCGCCAAATATTCTTTCACTTGCAGCAATTGCTATTATAATTGGTCTTGGAGTAAAAATGGCCGCATTTATTGTCCATATTTGGCTTCCACATGTTTACCGTTCTGCACCTACTCCACTAAATGCACTTTCTTCTGGCGCAATGCTTGGAATTGGAGCATACGGTCTCTTCCGTTTACTAATTATGCTATTGCCCGGACAGTATGAACATTTTGCACTTTATTTGAATTTGTGGGGGCTTATCACAATGATCTACGGAGGTGTTATGGCATTAATGCAAGATGACATTAAAAAATTATTTGCATATTCTAGTATTAGCCAAATGGGATATATCATTTTTGGAATAGGCTCATCATCAGTTCTTGGTCTTTCCGGAGCAGAAATGCTATTTGTGTCCCATAGTCTTGGAAAGGTTCTACTTTTCATGATGGTGGGAGCTATCATTTTACAAGTTGGTACTAGAAGTATTACTAAGATGGGAGGGCTTGCTGGAAAGATGCCCATCACAGCAGTTTGCGCAGTTATTGGAGCTCTTACTATAATGGGTATTCCTCCAACGAGTGGTTTCATGGCAGAATGGACAATGTTTTATGGTGCATTACAAACTGCGATAGCGCAAGGTTCAATGATAAGGATGATTGCTTTTGGACTGGGACTAGTAGCTACTGTGATTACTATGGCATATATTTTATGGATGATAAAGAGAGTATTTTTTGGAAAACTTCCAGAACATCTAGAAAATACAAAAGAAGCCAGCTGGTATGTGACAGCTCCTATGATGGTGTTGGCAGGATTTACAATAATAGTTGGAATATTACCAGATATTTTCTTTAATCAAATAATTCCATTCATGAAAGGAGTAATCGGGGTTTAATAATTATGGCAGTTGGAATCTTTGATCTCTCTTCCTTGAATGTGTGGGATATCTGGATATTGCCTTTCATTGCGGCATTAATAATTCCAGGAGTTGCAAAAATTTCAAAAAGAGCGACTGGTGGAGTTGCTGTAGCATTTGCTTTAGCAAGTGCAATTTCTGCAGCTACTCTTTTACCACTTGTCTTCAACAATCAAGAAATTCATAATCAAATTCCATGGATCACATCTATTGGACTAAAGGCTGGAATTCTAGCTGATCCCCTTGCCATTTTAATGGCAAACATAGTAGGATGGATCTCATTTTTGATCTTTGTATATAGTACTGGTTACATGAAAGGTGATAAAGATATTACAAGGTTCTGGTTCTGGATGACATTCTTTGTTGGCTCAATGCAATTGATCGTTCTTTCAG
>CAZIHN010000066.1:0-6641 GCA_964538845.1 uncultured Nitrosopumilaceae archaeon
TTTTCTTTTACAAATTTTTCTGTTGCTCTTGGAGGATGTAGAAATGACGGAACTAATTTTGATTGTTGTGAATATAATGTAACAGTCCTAGATGATACAACTGGAGAATCTATACATGAAATTGATGGCAGTTTGGTCAAAGTACATCATTGTTCTCTTTCCGAAAATAAAGTTGATATTTTGCATCAACTACAAAACATTAGGATTCTATGTGACGATCAATGGAAATTGAAAATGCTGTTATCCGCATTAAAAGAAAAAAAGAAACAGATTGCCACTTCTTTTGCCAAAAACTGCCTTGTTGATGCTGGAATTCTTGCGAATAAAGCCAAGAATTCAGCAACCACTAATGATCCTTTTGCAGGAGTGTGGATAAAATGTGCAGCATATTTTTTGGCGGATAGTGTGTTATGTCTTGATCTTAGAAGACCAAGTCCTACTCATATGCTTGAAGTTATGAGAAGTATGAAGACAAGCAAGGTAGATCAAATATTTTCTGTCATTCATCAGATTTTGGGGATTGAAAGATCATCCACATCTCTTCTTTCACGAATGGTAAAGTCTACGGCTGGACTATCTGATTTAATAGAATGTAATGGAAATTTTCAAATCATACTTAGAAAGTACGAGTATTTAGTAGAAAATTCTCTTCTTTCAGACTGTTACTTTTATCTAGGATATCTAAATAGAAACAATATTCTTAAGATAAAAAATCAAATTCATAGAAATCAAGACTATATTCATATCTTAAAGGTAGGGCTCGATATAGAAGGCGATCCAATTGTCATAGAGAGGCAAGCCAGTGTACTACTTGAATTAATAAATAAATTACTTGGAAACAAGTAAGATTCCTTTCCAGTGGAGTATGAGGCACAAGGTCTTTCGATAACTTTTAAAACCCTGTGTGAGATCTGCAAAGTATGACAGATGCAGCGTGCGGATGCGACTCAGCAACAGAGAATAGCGTGGAATGCGATTGTCAGATGCAAGGCGAATGCTATTGTGATGCTAATTGTTCATGCAAAGCATCAGTATGTAAAGAACAAGTAGCAACATTCCGATAGATTTCAGGTACCCTTTTTCTTTTATTTTTTAGTTTACTTTGATTTATTTTTCATCATCATCTTTAATTCCCCACCCTTTTACCAATTCCTTTTGAAACTTGTCCACTTGTTTCTCGTTTAGTGCAACTCCGCAATTCTTGTGAGTTGGGACTACAACCATGCCGTCCAACTTGAAATCTACTTCATATAGGTGGACCTTTTCACATTCACACATATGCAAAATAAATTGCGTCCACTATATTTGCTTATTTGAAAGATTTAACTATACCATTTTTACATATACTAAATAGATGCGAAGAAATCTTGTTCTAGCACTCTTTACAGTTTCTCTTATTGCTCTGATTGGTTTACCTAATGCACACGCTTCTACCTGGTATCCAGGCGAGGGACTCAAACAAGGTGATTACTATAGCTATAACGTCTGTTGGACTGACTGGCACAATTGTACACCTCTTGAGATTGATTTCTGGGTAAAGAATCAGACCAGTGATGGTAGCGGCTGGAATTTAGAATTCTTGGCAATTGACGGTTCAATTACTCAAAAAGGTATTGTGACAATAGGAAATGTTACACCTGACCCAACATATTCTGATCCTAATATCTCAGATTATTCCAATGTTTACAAAAATACGATATCATGGTTAGATTCTTTTTCAACAAGGGATTCTCCAAAAGATTTCAGTTATCCTGCATGGGGCAGAACTGGTTCTGTTGGTGGACAATCTGTGGGTCCTGTTGGTCAAGACAAAGTTACAGTTACAGCTGGTACTTTTAACACCTGGAAAATAGGATGGCACAAGGGAGTAGATAATACAATCTGGGTTGCACCAAATCTTGCCTTTCCTGTAAAGGCAATAGTCTATGTGGATATAGCATCAGGATCAACACCTCCTCCAGATTATACATTGGAATTACTACAAACAGGAAATAGTCAGACAGAACCAAAAATAATGAACAAGACTTCAACAATTGGCGGTAATGTAAATCCACTTTGTCCTCAACCAAATTTGCAGTCAGATTCAGTTCACGCTATTACTACAACTGATTCGGGTTCAATGATAGTTGAATCAATATACAGTCCATCAAACCCACATAATGGATGTCCTATAGAGTGGAGATTATCATTTGAGAAGAACTTTGATCAAACTCAAAAAAACAGTAATGTTCACTATGACATATTTACAGTAGACGATCAAGGAGTAAAAATAGCTTCAGCAGCTCAAGACCTTGGCAGGGCTGACTTGTTTGCTCCTGTTGGAGATGATGACAGAACTATAACTTTGAAAGGAACTACACCCACTACTCACTTTGTTATAGCTGTGCTAGGAACAGGATCTGAGTCGTCATTGTCTGATACTAGTCTATCTGGTGTAGTGTCAATCGATGTAAAGACAGCAGAACCATTATCTGTTCCAGAGTTTCCTCTTGGATCATTAATGGTAATGGCATTGGTGATTTTTCTAGGAATCATATTTGCTAGATTCAAGCCAAGCCTATCAAATTTAAAACTCTAGAAGACTGATGAAAATGCATGACAAATATTAGAATAGTAGTTATCTTTGCTATAATTATAATTGCGGCAGTAGGTGGATTGGCATGGCCATTTCTTACAAATATACGACCAGTATATCTGGCACCAATACAGGCAAGTCAATGGCATGTTGGTAAGGGATCTGAATATAGTCCAGAAATGATTTATCAAATATCTTTTAACGGTACAAAGTTTTCGGCTGATCTGAAATTTCTCCCACTTTCGAATGAAAGCCAGAAGTTATCTGTCAGAATAACTCCAAGCAATAATGGCAAAGAGATCGATCAGGTTGTAACCATTGGGCCAGTTTATTATTTTACGGATGTAAATTCTGATGCAAAGTCTTACTTTGATATTTTAGATCAAACTGTATTTTCAATGAGAGATTATGCCACAGAGGCGAAATATCTTGCAAATGGGGCAGAATGGGGTGATCTCTATATTGGCGCAAATCATGTGAAACTTACTGTAACTGAATCTGGAAAGATGTCGTTTGGATTTGGTTCAACTAATGCATATCTTTTGTCATACAGAATAGGACCAAACATAAACAAGGTTTGGATCGTAGATAACTTGCCATTGCCAGTGAAATCTGAGACATATGATCCAGATGGAAACCTACTCTATACCTATGAATTGGTTTCATTAAAGGCATCATCTACACCAGGCTTGACTTCATAACAATACTCTAGTAACCAATCACAGAATTTTGTTGTATTTTCATTCCTCTGTCCCCATGCATGTAACGATGAGGGCAAAATATCTAGTCTATAACTATCGCCTTTTATTCGCACACCTTCTTTCCCTTCATACATATAGGCATCTTGAATCTCCACATCGCCAAGAATTTCTGAAGCTTTTGATTTTATCATATCTCTTGCAATAAGAAAGGCCTTGCTATTCCTTTGAAATACAAATCCAATATTTTCTGTTCCATACAATTCAAATTTCTCTATTTTTCCTTTCTCGGGAAAATTAAGAGAAAGTCTTATCTTGTATTTTTTTCCAACATTTGAAGCAATCTCAGTGATAGCGGTAAACGCTAGAGCAGGATTTTTCTTTAAGAGAATTTTTATCTGCGGTAAATTAGACTTTAATTGTTCTTGGAGTGTAGAGGTTATTTCAGAAAAGCTCACATGATGCATATCAAAATTTTTCTCATATATTCATTGGGTTTCACTTAATTACAAGAGAACCTGAATAGAATTTATGCTTCCGTTGGATAAGGATGGAATTCCTTATGACGAAGGATCTGAAAAAGCATCAAGTGTTGAAGATTACAAAGTCACTTGTATCCAGTTTATAAAAGATATAAGTAATGATTATCTTGCTTGGGTAGATTATTACAAGTTATCAGAAGAAGAGGACAAGAAAAGGCGTACGAGAATACATGCAATTGTCGAGCGCACTAATGATTGGATAGCAAAAATTGCTACTACGATAAAAGGTGTAGATGTAGTTATGAATGATGGAATTCAAAAAATGGCTGAAAGTACAGCCGGATATCCATTTCAGATAGGTGTTTTTGTAAATAACCTATCAGAGTATACTATTGCAAAACCTGGAATAATTGACATAAACGTGAAAGCTGTGGGACGACAAGAATGCAAGGTTAAACTTGGTTGGTATCAAAAAGATAAGAGGTTTCTCATAAACTCTACAAATTCTGTCATTATTGATGAATCTAAAATCAAAGTTGAAGATTTAGAACTATTAGATATTCACTTGAGTATGGATGCTCAAAAGTGTCAGCCTAGAGATGTTGTGTCATTCACAGTTATTGTGGTCGAAACAAGAGAAGGTCAGGAACAGGAGAGACGAGGTATGACCACGATTATTCACATGGGGTAACCTCGAGAACAATTCTAGGATCTTCTGAACGACTATCTGTGTACTTTAGATGTGATATCTTGTCACACATTCTTTGGTCACTTACAAGAGATGCAATACCTGCTAATTGCTTTCCTTGATACTGTACTCTAACAGATGGATTGTGAAGAGCATTCTTCAGCCAATCACTATTTGAATCTCGTCTTGAAAAATAAATTTTACCGTTGTGAAATACAGCTCTGAGTTGCACGATGTGATTTTTACCTGATTTTCTTCCAATGGTAATTAATATTATCTTGGAGCTTACCTCCTGAAATTCCATACTGTCATTTTTGTTATAAAGAATTTAACCTATTGGATTGAAAACTCTGATATTCCTTTCAATAAGTAGATTTGATAAACTCAACGCATGGCTACAAGAATTGAATTTGACAGAAAACAAATCAAAGCAGATGAATTTAAAGGGAAAAAGGTAATCGATAGGGAAGGAATTGGATATGGTAAGGTAAAACATATTCACATAAATACAGACACATTAGAAGTAGTGGGCATCACTGTTCACGAAGGCTTGACAAAAGATTATTTTTTGTCGCGTGATTACGTGGATAGATTCACTGAAGAATCAGTTCTACTCTCGTCTGCTCCACTACGACTAGATGCACAAGTAGTTGATATTGATGGACGAAAGGTTGGCAAAGTCAAGAGACTCCATATGGGAAAGGATACTAACGAACTAGAATCAATTGAAGTCTCAGAAGGAATAACTCGCTCGAGAATGTTTCATACCTCAGAAATATGGGGTGTTGGCGAAAAGATAATACTCAGGCAAACTAGGGACGAATACAAAAAACCATAGTTCTTACTTTTTTTTTTCACAATAGCAGAATTTTAGATTGTGGTTTTGCTGCAATAGTGTGTTGACGCCTGCTGAGTGTTTATTAAAAGTCATCATCTCTTTCTAATTTATCATAATTGACAAGAATTGTAACAATTCCTCACTTATGAGATCTTTTTGATATTTTGTCATCCTTGAATGTTGAAGATTTCCCTACTAGTATCTGGGATTATGATGCTTGTACTTTCTAGTATTATAATAAATAACTCTTGGGCACTTTCAAGTCCTCCATTCTCCATTCAATGGGGGTCATACGGCCTTGAAAATACAGGTCAATTTGCATTTCCACAAGGTATTGCAATTGATTCCTCGGGGAATGTCTATGTGACTGATTTGGGAAACCGAAGAGTCGAGAAATTTGACGATAGTGGAAATTTTTTGTTTACATTTGGTACGAAAGGTTCTGGTAACGGACAATTTCAGGCTCCAATGGGAATTGCGATGAGTGATAATTCTATCTATGTTGTTGATAACGAAAGAAGTAATGTTCAAAAATTCGATAATACCGGTAAATTCGTAAAAGAATGGGGAGGACAAGGAAGCAGTAACGGACAGTTCTTGCTTCCTCAAGGAGTTGCTGTAGATCCCAGTGGTGATGTATACGTTATTGACACAGGAAATAGCAGAGTAGAAAAATTTGATGGTGATGGAAAATATTTGACTTCGTTTGGTCAGAGCGGACTTGGTGATGGGCAGTTTCTTTCTCCAAGAGCAATTGCTGCTGATTCTCAAGGCAGCATATATGTTGCTGATTCTGGAAACGATAGGATAGAAAAATTTACTGAGGATGGAGTTTTCTTACAATCATACGGTGCTTCGATTGGATCTGGTCTCAAAACACCACTTGGAATATCTGTTGACAAATCTGGTAACATCTTTGTAGCAGACAATGGTAACAACAGAATTGTTGAACTTGACAGTAATGGCCATATTATTACTTCATGGGGAAATCAAGGCAAAGGTCCTGATTTTTTTGATAACCCAAGAGATGTTAGCACCGATTCTGTAGGGAATGTCTTTGTAGTTGATACAGATAATAATAGAATTCAAAAGTTTGGTTCTTCACCGATTCAGTCACAGACACAAACAGTTTCAAATCAACAAGTTGTGGCTAATAACGAAACACAAACTACATCAACACCAACAATTCAGCAAGAAGTGACATCGAACGTTTCTACGAATAATCCAGGCACATTAAAAATAACGGCTCCCGATTACAAGACTCCTCCCTTAATTACTGCTCCAACCGATATTAATTTGGAATCTACTGGACTCTTCACTCAAATTTCAAAAATTAAATCTTCTGCAACAGTTTACAATT
>CAZIHN010000067.1:0-6554 GCA_964538845.1 uncultured Nitrosopumilaceae archaeon
TACGATCCTGCAAAAGGAGAGATATTTACTGGAAACAAAAATGGGGCAAATGCAACTTTTGTAATAAACGATACCACAAATAAAATAGTTGCACATATAGCAACAGGCATGCAGATCAAAGGGCTTGCATACGACCCAGTCATGGGCGAGGTATTTGGTATAAGCAACATTTCAAATGGACTCTCTGTGATAAGTGATGCCACAAATAAAATAGTTGCAAAGATTGGATTTAGTGCAGGACCGATAGCTGCTATATACGATTCTGGCAAGGCAGAGATGTTTGTTGCAAACCAAAATTCAAACACGGTTAATGTGATAAATGATGCCACAAATACAGTGGGACCTACAATAAACGTTGGAGTACATCCAGAAGGGCTTGCTTATGACCCTGCAAAGAAGGAGGTATTTGTTGCAAATTCTGGCTCAAACAATGTATCTGTGATAAGCGATAATACAAATAAAGTGATTCATACTATCACCGTCGGCACTGAACCATTTGGTGCAGTATACGATCCTTCCAAGAAAGAGGTATTTGTTACAAACCTTGGTTCAAATAACGTTTCTGTGATAAATGCTACAACAAATGTAGTAATTGCTACAATACCAGTAGGTTCTGGCCCTAACACAGCAGCGTATGACCCTATCAAGAAAGAGGTCTTTGTAACAAATTCTGGTTCACACAGTGTTTCTGTGATAAATGATAATACAAACGCAGTAATTGCTACAATTCCTGTTGGTACTGATCCTATCGCAATTGCTTACGACTCTGCCAAAAAGGAGATGTTTGTTGTAAACGCTTTTGGTGGAAATAGTGTCTCTGTGATAAAGGATTCTACAAACGCCGTAATAACTACAATACCAGTTGGTACTGATCCTGTAAGCATTGCTTACGACTCTGCGAAAGGAGAGGTATTTGTTACAAACTATGGTACAAACACTGTCTCTGTGATAAGTGACGCCACAAATATGGTAATTTCTACAATCAAAGTTGGCTCGGCTACATATGGGGCATATGGTACTGCATACGACCCAGTCATGGGAGAGATCTTTGTTCCAAGCGCTATTTTAAACAATATCAATGTGCTAAGCGATTAAGCTTTTTTACAAACAATATTTTCAAAATTATTTAGATAAATTAATTCCAACATTAAAAGTACCAAGATAACCGTTACCATCTTTTGTCATATTTGGCATCAGATGTGCACCGGTATCACTTTGCATTGTCCCATCAGTGGAAGGTCCAGTGTATATACCATCTTCATTGTCTGAAACAGGAGGCTTGCCATGATTGCTGTACGGAGGTTGTGTGTGTACTATATTATTTATAGAATCTGGAAAATAAAATTGTGATGTCCATTCAAATGTCTTTTCAGTTCCTGAAAAGATACGGATTTTGATGTGCATGTGTATTGCCCTTCCTTCATACCAGCCAGGATAAACGGTAGTAAATAGAGCCTGCCCATTACTGTCCGTGTTTTGATACCCTCTAAGAAATTTCTTTCCCCCAGTTCCCAATTGTTGTTCATCTGAATACAACCCTTGAGAATTGGCGTGCCAAATGTCTACCTGTGCTCCTTTAACAGGATTGCAAGTACCATTATCAATATCATACACATGAATCTGCATACGTAATGGAAGACCCTGTTCAACAATACCAGTGCCAGGATCTGACCTAATGTCAGAACGGTCAAGCAACTCATCTACAAAATATGGACCTTCAGTCTCCTGTGGAGCATCTTCAACTTCAACTAGTGATGGTGAAAGTGTGCATGTTTGATTTACCTTAGATTGTACTGTAAGGACAGGTGCTTGAGAGATTTGATTTTGTGTAGGTGACAAGGGAACATAAAGACCTACTAAAATGAATACAGCTACAACAGGAACAACAATTATAGTTAATTTTCTGTATCTTTGCACATTCAGACCTCAATAAGAGGTTATTATAATGATTAAAATGAGTTAGCTAACTTTGTTAGCTGTGTCCCAAATACCATTAATCTGGATGAAATCCTACTGGTATTGTAACACAGCAAAGTGCCATTAAGTAATGTATTGATAAAACTGCAAGAGAGAATATGGCAATAGATGATATCAAATTGCAAGTTGTAAATTAATTTTTGAAATTTATCCCACATTAAAGGTGGTAGAACCAAGATCTGTTCCTTTGTAATTACCACTCACAGTATATGTTCCGGACGGAAAAGACGAATCTATTATTATCATCGTTCGAAAATTGCCAATGTTGGTGACATCGGCATTTACCTGTTCTGTGGTGCCATCTGGCTTGGATATCGTGAACACTATGGCACCTCCTCCCGGGCTATCTATCTTCCCTGAGATTGTTGCCATATCGGCAGGATTACCATTTACAGTATAATGCGACTTGTCCATTTTAAAGACAGTATTTGATGATACACTCAGAGTTGTCTGTAGTATTCCTAGAGATGAATGGCTCTGTAGTGAGACTGACTGGGTTGTTCCAGAACCTGGGTTTAAAATGATAACCCCATTTGTGACAAGATATTGAATACCTTTTACAAACTCGTCGTCTGAGATTTGACCATCTGCCCACCAGCCAGCATTGCTCTTAATCCAGCTTGGAATTGTCTGAGAACTAGACGAGCTTGCCTGAGTTGAAGGAATCTTCATTATTGATTGTGATATTAGATATTGAATCCCTTTTACAAACTCGTCATCTGATATCTGACCTTTCGCCCACCAGCCCGCATTGCTCTTAATCCAGCTTGGAATCTTCAAAGCTTGTATGCCAGGTATAGTAGCAAGTTCATTACTAGTAAGGGATACTGGACTTGAACTAGTGCCATCAGAGCCTACTGTAACCTTTTGGTTTGCAGCCACAGAGATCTCTTGCGAGTCCGATGTTCCACGGACAAATGCTTGGTCATCCGTTGCATATACTGTTTCAGTATTGGTAACTTTATCATATGAGACAAACATTGCACTTCCCCTAATTGATGCAGAACAGATTGGAGTTACAGTTGAAAAATCAGAACGCATTGCGGGAACATGGTACTTTGCCTCAATTGGCTTGTCTATTATCTGGTATATCGAACCCTGTTTTAGCTGAATCTGTGTCTTTGCAAGGTTATCCTTCAATACAGACTCGCCTATTGTAAGATAGGTACTTTGCATTACCTCTAATTTTCCATAACCAAAATCAATTGTGGCATCAGAAGTAAAGGCACTCTGGTTTGAAGTGTCCATTACAGAGTCACCTTTGTGAAGAACCAGTCCTACCGTGGCATCTACCTGGGTCCCATCAGCCCTTGTTATTATAATGTCAGCACCGCTCCTGATACTGGTTATAGTTCCGGTAATCTCTTGGGAAGTACTTGTACTCGTCTGGACAGAACCTGATTGGCCACCAAAATTGTAAAGCCCATGCTGTGTCAAGACAGCGTCAATCTTGTTTGCAATATCTATTGCATCCTGTTTCTTTTGGGCCAAGAATGCTTTAACAGAATCATCGTTTCCCTGAATTGAAGAAGGAATTGTAAATGTAAACTCTGCCAGCGATGAAACGTAATTTTCATCTCCCCACCTGATATCCACCCAAACATTATAGTAATTGTCATAGGCCTCAACCCATCCACGATGTCCTGAGATAGTTGTTGATTCTGTTGCAGAACTGGTGATATTCATAAACTCTGCATTCTGGGCCTGTCTCTGGCTTTGGTCACCCTTTATTGCATCTACTGAGAAAGTAAATCCAGAATCTGGAGTTTGCCATACTATGCCTGAATAAGTATCAAACTCCATGGGTGTTGGATTCTTTAGCTGAAATTGTGAGCCAAGATCAGAATCAAGCTCTTTTATCCCAGAGATGACTTGGTCGACATTCACAGATATCTGGCCATACGCATTGTGTAAAATGTTGGTATAGCCTGCTGAGATTGGTAAAAGTAAAAGCAAAAATGAAAATGCTAAGAGATGTCTGGTGTTACTTGAACCGTTGTGCATAGTATAGAAATCTCGTTTCTAAAAAAGATAATACATTGTGTGTAAGCATAAGATACACCTGCTTGGACTAGAATTATTTACTAATCATAGCACTCTAAAAAAAGTGGCGTAGGTTTTGTCCAAGTTATATCATATCTGACCAGTCAGGATTCAGCCAAGTGACAAAGCAAATACGATTTATTGGACATAATTGATTTTTCATAATCATCATGGTTTTGTAACAAGCGGTTTTATTCTAAAAAATATTGCCCAAGCTTTGAAATTCACTGGAAATTTTCTGATTTACAGATTATCTTACCATTTACCAGGTACTAGTATTCCATTTTTTATCTCAAGATTCTTTGCCTTTTCTTCCTCTATTTTACAGGCATCTTGCTCTTACTTTTGACCGTGTCCTAAATCCGGTTCAATTCCCTTAAGAGTACTTGCCAAATGGTTCAATGTCATTGTTTTTATCTAGTAAATTGACTATAATTTCAGTTTAGGCTTAATTTTGTCTAGAATTCGTTCTGCTCGTTTGACCGCATCTTCTGCATCATTATCATTCATAAGAGTTGGTTGATATTCCGATTCATTTTTTCTGCTCAACAATCCACCAAACTGTTTTTTCACATATTCGAATTCATCTTTGGTTAAAATTCCTTTTATCAAGTCAAGTACATCCGTATGTTGCCCAGACGAACGTTTTCCACTATAGAAAGTAGTTAACGCATCAAGAGCATTAATTGAACTGTGTACTGCATTCATTACTGCAGTATCATATGCCTTCTCTATAAGAGAAATCTTAGCTATTCGTAATGCGTTTTCTGCTTTTATTAGATAGTTCTTAGCCTTACTTTGATCAACAGATCTTGTCATTTGATCTCCTCCAATTCTATTCCTGTTATATGAATATGATTAGCCAATATAGAACGCGTCAAATCACCCTTTCTTTTAGATAAGAACTCCTTCTTGGTAAATATTATCGGAGACACTCTTGTGTGAAATCCAAGTGCAACATCCTCGCTTGCATTTGCAATAGCTTCTGTAGCATGATCAAAATCATCGGATATTACTAAAACATCTATATCACTATCTTCTTTTTCTTCACCTTTTGAAACACTTCCAAAGATTACAGATGATATGATTTTTTTTGTATTAAGATGATCTTTTAAAATTGAAATGACCTTTGTGAGTGTATTTTTTTCTGCTTGAAGGACAGGTTCTATGATTTCTTTTAACAAATAGCTTTTTTCATTTAAAGAGATTTGATGTGCTCTTCCTACTGGTTGTATCTTTACAACGCCAAACTTTTCTAATTCTGTCAGTGTTGCAGATACTTCGGGATGTGAAGCCTTTGCATCTTCTGCAAGCCTTCTAATTGTAAAAATTCTACCTTTATAGTGCACCAAAACACGAAGTATGCTTATGGCTATTTTGTTTCCAAGCAAATGTTCTAGATATTTATGTAATTTCATATATGGTAAATATTTCTACCATATGGTAGAAATTTCTACCATATAACCTTTAAGAAAATATCAATCGAAATAATATATCTCGAGGGTTTTCCTGCCGTGTCCTCATATTTTATATTAAATTGCTGCTGGTGGCATAGAAATTGTGTATTACAAATAAAGAGATTCCAGATGTAATTGAAATCATTACAAGATACAAAAATTTTCTTACATTTTGAATTAGGTTATCCTTTTTGTCTTATTCTGATCCTCACTGTGTGAACCCTCATAGTAAAAAAATAAAAGATCATGGATTTTTGCTCAAATTTATTTGGATTTTCTCTTCGCCTTTGTAAACGTAAGTGGATACGGTTCTATTAGAAAGAGGACTATGATATACGATTTCACCATTAGTGTAAGATCTAGCGTAAAGTATACTCTTCACGGAATAATCAAATGTCTTTGGTAACTGTATTGTCAACAGTCCATTACTAGAGGAATTAGTATCAAATTCTATGATATCTCCTGACTCGCTCACAAAAATGTGCAGGATCTTTGTATTAGTAATGGTATAGTTGATGGAATTTGTTTTAGTAACCTTTATCGTGCCTTTTTCTTCTGGAAAATCTGGAAGTATAGTAATTATCTTTGACGCGGAAGTATTGTATGACCTGCCACCAATACCATATTGAAGAAAAACAGTGGCATTAATTTTACCAGCTGAGTTTGCTACAAAAACTGTAGTATCACATTGTTCTGCATAAGGAATTGGAATCGTTGAATTACCATATTCCAAAGGAGGATCGTAATTTTCCGAAGCACATGAACCACCATTTGAAGTGCTAGACACTATATTTGGATCAAAAATAGTAGTTGCTGAAAGACTAGATTTTAGAATATTAACATCTGAATTAAGATTTGTTATGGAAGCCTTAATGGTGAACCAATTTCCAGCATAAATTACCGAAGGTTGGGTATCTAAGATTGCCATTGTTAGAGGTTGGAACGGTGGGCCAGATAGATTTTTACTAATTGATTCTAAATGTAATAAGAAAAATAAACCAAATAATAAAATAAATAAATCCAAGTCACGGCACTTCAGTTGGCTCGCGGGTGCCTCTGCATTTTCGATGCACATCA
>CAZIHN010000068.1:0-6403 GCA_964538845.1 uncultured Nitrosopumilaceae archaeon
GAAAAATATCCCATATCTTGGAATATGTTTTGGTTTTCAGCTTGCTGCAGTGGCGTTTGGCAGATATGTCTGTGGGCTATCGAGTGCAAATTCTACAGAGATTTCACCAAGTACAGAAAATCCTGTAATTGATCTACTTCCAGAACAAAAGATTGTAGAAAACAAAGGAGGATCACTTAGGCTGGGAGCAAATGAAATCAAGATAGAAGACAACACTCTTGCATTCAAACTATATCAATCTAATACAATACATAAAAGACATCGACATAGGTTTGAGTTTAACCAACGCTATCTTGAACTTTTTACCGAAAAGGGAATGAAGTTTTCCGGACATAGTGATGACAAAAAACGTATGGAGATTCTAGAGATTCCATCTCATAAATTCTATCTTGGAGTTCAATTTCATCCCGAGTTTAGTAGTAGACCCGGCTTCCCAGAGGAATCTTTTGAAGCGTTTGTAACAGCTGCATCTAGTGCATAGATTATTTTGGAACTTCGTAAATTCGTTGCCTTGTATCTCTGAGAGAGACTCTTCTCTTGACGTATCCTTTATCAAGCAAGTGTCTTAATGCTAATCTAACAGTCCTGTCCGGCAATAATGTTTTTGATGATAATTCTTTTTGTGTCAATGAGCCTTCATATTCGAGTGTCTTGAGCAACAACTTTGAACTTGGCGGCATATTCAAAAGATCATCAGCAAGTCTAACCTTCTTTGTAAGAGCTGATACTGTAGTAGAATCTTTTTTCATTCGAATAACATTTGCGGATTGTGGAAATTTAGTACATGTTACTATTTTGTCTACTTTGAATCTGTCCTTTCCATCCATCACAACTTCACACCTTAAACTGGATGATATATTATCGACTTCAATGAAACTTTCTTCTGGAACTATCATTGGACGTCGTGTTATGTCAAGAGAATTTACAGATACAATCCCAAATACCTTTGAATTTTGATATATTGCAGGACCTCCAGCAGACATGGAATATGCCGATGATCCTATCGGAGTAGTCACGATAAGTCCATCGCTGCTATCATGCCAAACCTCTTCACCATTTATCCGCAAAACATGTTCCACCAGTGTTGCACTTTTTGATGAGAATATGGCAATGTCATTAAGTGCCGGATACAAATTTCTAGAGTCAATTTTTACTCCCAATCGCGTGAGATGTTCAATTGTGAAATCACCCTTTTTCAATCTGTTCAGATATGTGGGAAACTCCTTGAGATCAGTTTGCGCTAAATATCCACTTGACTCAAATTCATTTATTCCAAATACAGGTATCACCGAATTTGTGAATCGGTGAAAATATGTTCTTACCCCACGGTCCCCGCCTGTCACCACCACATAATCTATATCCTTCCCGTGGGGTTTGTTACCAAGGTTTACCGATTCTATTCCGTGGTTTTCTAATGAAAGTTTTACAGATTTTACTGTCTGTTCTTGATCATGGCTATAGATAGCTACTTTCACAGTTCCTATTCATTTATCACACAATAAAAGCTTAGACCTGATTAAAGCCAACGAGATTGTAAAGATATGCAGCGTTTCGTTCTATATCGCCTGAACTTGGTATTTTTTCTAGTCCATTAGCTAATGTTTCAAGAGCTGCCTGTGCCGCTCCAACTGCAAAACATATTGCCCAAAGAGGATCTTTTTCTTTTAGATAAGAACATGCAAATGAAGCGCAGAATATGTCTCCAACTCCCGTAGTATCTCCAATTTGCATATTAGGAATTTTCAAATGATATATTCTATCTTTTGTCAGCATAGAGATATTTTGTTTATCAGTATAGAGTACATGTTTTACTCCTTTTTTTTGTAAGAGCATCATACCATCTTTTTCTGTATGCCCAGTAAGGTAAAATGATTCACATGGATCGGATTTTATTGCAGTGATTTTTGATAAATCCAAATTTGTTTTTTCCAAAAATATCTTACCATCAGTTCCAGTTCTACGTAAGTAACCTTGAGGATCTAACAACTTAAAATCATAATATTCCTTTAACTCGTCTAGGGTATCTTCAGATATCTCATCATACACTGGGCTGATAATTATACCGTCTGCATCGGACTTTTCAAAACCGATTGGATCACATTTCGATTTAAGATACATCTCTCTATCAGTACCTGTTATTTTCAATAAGAACCTAGTAGTAGGTTTCTCAGAAAGAGAAAGTTTTGAAAGATATAAGCCTCTTTTTTCCAGATCTGAATGGAAAGTAAAGTCGTGGCCTATTTTTGTATGAAGATCGACCTCAAAATCCATGTTTTTTGCGATTATACCGCAATAACAGGCAGGACCTCCAGCTGTCTCAAATGTTGAATTATTTCTAGATATTTCATCAATTGTACAATGAGAAAATATGGCAAGTTTCATTCAATTCTCTGAATTATCCTCTCCATTTAGTCCTATTTTTGCTTCTGTTTTTGAAGACACGAATGACAAATTATCAGACCCTTTTCAACAACTACCTCTACATTGGAACTCAAACAGACATGGCATAGACCTTGCACATTCATCATAACAACTAGAGATTTAAATTCGTTAATTTGCCATTTGAAACAAGATATAAAGAGGCATGCAACAAATACAGCATGCCATTAAAGCGAGCCAGTCGAGGAAGAAAGAAAGGAGGAAAGGGATCGTCTGGTCGAATTCAATGCTCAAACTGTGGAGCTACAGTTCCGCGAGATAAAGCAAAAAAAGTGACATCAAGACTCAATCTAGTTGAGCATACCCTGGCAAGAGAACTAAGGGCACAGGGTGCGTATATTGCAGCACCAACTGTATTAAAATGGTATTGCATTTCGTGTGCCATACACTTTGGAATACTGAAAATTAGATCTGCAGATTCAAGACATCAGACCGGAAGATTACGATAATTCAAGTTCAATCCTTTATTGAGTTTGAACTTGTTACGATTCTCTGAATTAAAGTAATTCCTGCAATTATTATCACAATTATTACGGCATAGTTAAGAAAACCAGCCATGCCAATAATTGCAATTACAATCAATCTCTCTGCTCTTTCCCCAATGCCAATGCCTTTGAGTTGAACTCCAAGAGATTCTGCTCTTGCTCTTGTATAACTAACAAGAAGTGAAAGAGTGATTGCCAATAAAACCAAATATCCTTGAGAGTATCCACCGATTAAAATTCCCAAAAATATTGCTACTTCGGATATCTTATCAAAAACAGAATCAAGAAATGCACCTTTCTTCGATGTATGTCCAGAGATTCTAGCAACTTGACCATCTACCACATCAAAGAATCCTGATATTAACAATAAGATACCTCCCAAAAAAAATGAGTATTGTAGATGAATAGCATATATTATTGCAGACGCAATTGCAAAGCCAAGACCCACTGAAGTCCAAAAATTAGCTGAGAGACCGGTTGAGGCAAACACTTTTCCAATATTCTGGAGGACCGGTTTAAGACCCTCCCTGAAATTGTTAAGCATTTGGTAACACCCATTTTTCAATAATTTATACCATTAATAATGAAGATTAGAAGACGATTTCTCTACAATGGATAGCTTTTCGAAAATTAGCCGTTAAAATTTGACATTCCTAATTAATTTCATAAAGGCCAATAAATCTGATATAATAGGTCGTTTTAGAAGTTTACGTGGGAATCATATCAAAAGGGGCAAAATGTAATGTTTCAGGATGCGGAAAAGATGGCGTACGTTCCTTGACTACATCGAAAGTAGAGGGAACCGGACTGAGTATCCCTTCCAGTTCAAAAAAAACTGTACTTTGCAAGGAACATTATAAAGAATGGAAAAAGGCAACAAAGGAAGAAAGAGACGTAGAAAGAGCTAGATATGATAGGTTCTAACTTTAATCAAAACTTTGAATCGGACCGCCTAAAATCATCTTCAAATCTACCACAATCATTTGTAACAACCAATTTTATCTAAAAACATAAAATTTTGAGACTCTCAGATACAAAACCTATGCAGCGATTTCAACTTGTATTGCTTCATGTTTTGATATTTCTTTATGCATGACAACATGTGATTCCTCTTTGAAAGTCAGGTTGCACCGATAACATTTCCAAGCTGTCATGTTCATACAATAATTATTACAATTTTTGTAATTAAGACCCTCGTAGAAATTGTACTTTTGACCAAAAGTCAAACAATAATCTATTTTTAACTTTGTTAACTCAAACATAAATAGTAAAAAACCAAGTAAATAATGATGAAAGAAGAAAGAGTGAATTTAACAAATATAGATGCAGACAAATTGGCAGATTCCACTAAAACCCATTTACAAGAGATGGGATTAACGATTCTACACGAAGAAAAACTTGAGAAATATTGGAGCATAAAGGCACACAAGGGTGGAAAACTGGCAGCTGTTACTGGAAGTATAAGGGATGTGGAGGTTCTTCTGGTAGGAGAAAAGGATGAGTATGAGCTTACTCTAAGAACTGGAGCCTGGGGAAGAGATATTGCGATTCCAGCATTACTTGCAAGCACGGTCTCCCTAGCGGGGGCAGCTGCAATTGCAGCAGCGGAAGCATATCGTGCACACAAGTTTGAAAAGGATTTTTGGAACTGGCTTAATCAGCAAGTCTCAAACTTCGACCAAGCTTCAATAAGCCAACCAAGCTTAGTAAAACCTTAAAAAAATAGGATTTAATGGATCACAATTTCTTAAATTAAATTTTCATTTTCCACATAGTATTTTAATAAGAAGAATGATTCTCAAACAAATGCAAGTTTTTAAAGAAGGAATTTGGGACTTAAGAGACCTTGTAAAGGACCCTAATTCGCCTGACTTTTACAATAGATTAAAGGAAATAGAGGTCAATGTAAAACATTTTGAAAATAATAAAAAATCACTAAAGCCAGGATTATCGGAAAGAAAATTTATTTCAATTCTTCACACCTTAGAAAACATCACTGAAAAATTTAGTGTTTTGTCAGGTTATGCATCACTAAGATACTCATCAGATACCCAATCAGATACCGCTACTTCATTACTCTCAAAAATGAGAAAATTTGGAGCACAGATAGAAAACCAAACCTTATTTTTTGATCAATGGTGGAAAAAAGAACTGGATGAAAAAAATGCACAGAGATTAATGAAATCATCTGGCGAACTGTATCAATTTTTGAGATACAAAAGACTTCTTGCCAAATATTCACTCACAGAACCCGAGGAGAGAATTATTAATACACTTGATGTAACTGGCCATTCTGCACTAGTAAAGATATATGACAAAATTACTAATGCATTTGAATTTGTAGTAAAAATTGATGGTAAGACAAAACGATACAACAGAGAAGAATTATCTGTTCTAATAAGAAGTCCTAAACCAAAGACAAGGGAAATAGCTTACAAATCTCTTCTATCAGGCTTTGACAAAAATAAAGGGGTCCTAGGAGAGATTTATCAAAATTTAGTTTCGAATTGGAGAGATGAGTGTATTCAGATTCGTGGATATACATCTCCAATATCGGTTAGGAATATTGGTAATGATGTAGATGACAAGACTGTAAATGCGCTTCTTTCTGTTTGTAAGAGAAATTCAGGCATATTTCGCAATTTTTTTCTACTAAAAGGACACATACTAAATGTAAAAAGACTCCGCCGATATGACCTATATGCACCGGTTCAAAAAAAGGAAGAAAAGAAATACAAATTTGACGAGGCTGTGAATCTTGTACTTCAGACCCTAAACGATTTTAGTCCCAAGTTAAGCGATTATGCAAAGAAAGTTTTTGTGGAAAGACATGTAGATTCTGCAATTAGAACAGGCAAAAGAAGCGGAGCATTTTGTAGCACAATAACTCCAAAAATAACACCTTATGTTTTGTTAAATTTTAAGAACAGGACAAATGACGTCTTTACACTTGCTCATGAAATTGGTCACGCAATCCATAGTATTGCTGCTTCAAATAAATCGATATTCATAGCGGAAGCACCATTACCACTTGCAGAAACTGCCTCTACCTTCTCTGAGATGCTTTTATTTAACAACATTTTAGATAAAATCACGGATAATGAACAACAGTCAAATCTTATAGAACACTTGGATGACCTCTATGCAACAATTGGAAGACAGGCGTACTTTACCCTCTTTGAGATAGAGGCTCATGAAAAAATAGGTAAAGGATCGACTGTTCAAGAAATTACAATTGAATATATGAAAACATTGAAAGATCAATTCGGAAATTCTGTTTCTATTTCGCCTGATTTTGGAGTAGAATGGACATGTATTCCACATTTCTATCATTCTCCCTTTTATTGTTATTCCTACTCCTTTGGAAATTTGCTGTCACTTTCACTGTTTCAACGATATATTAAAGAAGGAAGATCGTTTATACATACATATGTTGATATTCTGTCCTCAGGAGGGGCAGAGAAACCCGAGACTCTTCT
>CAZIHN010000069.1:0-6286 GCA_964538845.1 uncultured Nitrosopumilaceae archaeon
GCAATAATTAATTTATTTGTTCCTAATTGAGTCTTTCAAGAAGCTTGATAAAAGGCGATGGTCATGTTTATCAGATGGTCTTAATCGACGCTACGTGTTCACTTGAAAGTTTTAGGAAATTTGTAATTCTAAGTACATGCAATTCATTTATTCCAGAAAGTTATTTAGAGGATTACGAGGTGTTCCCAGAGAGAGAGACAACTCCAGGTCTAATTTATGTGGAAGCAGCAGATAAGGTAACCCTAAAAAAGATTCGTGATATGACTTTTGTAAATGCTAAAGAAGTTCTAGGTATAATATATTCTTCAAAAAGTGGAAATACAAACCTGAAATGGAGACAGATTAGGAGAAATAGTGGAAAAGTAACAGGAGACGCCTCCACCAATACTCTTGTTAACCTAACTGAATCAGGTGTCATAACACAGGAATGGGTTCAGAATTATTTACGAAAGAAATCTGAAGAAAAAAATCAGGAAATTAAGACTGACGAGTTAACAAACTAGATTACTTTTCTTTTTTATTATCGTTTTGCATCCAAATAATATGATTATCAAGAAAATAGATGAGAATACAGTTGCAATAATACCTGAAGAATCCGATGATCTATTTGTATTAAGACGAATAATTAGAAAAGGCGATAGAGTAATAGGAGATACTACTAGGTTGATAAAAAGAGAGGCGGATTTTTCAAGACCAGACAAAGGGGAGAGAACAAAAATTCGTCTAGCCATAGACATTGAAAAAATCTCAATTGACTACGTAGTAGATAGATTAAGACTACAGGGTACTATTACAAACTCAGATAACGAATCAGTTCAAAAAGGATCTCATCACTCCTTAACAATTAAAATTGGTGAACCTATTACATTGATCAAAAGAACATGGGCCGAGCTCGAAAAAAAATTAATTGTGGAAAAAAAGGATTATAGCAACTTTTTGTTGATTGCTATAGATACTTCAGATTGTGGTGTAGGGAGATTAAGTGGTACACATCTTAAACTCATGCCAAATATGTACTCTGGTGCAAGTGGAAAAAGATACAAATCGAAATTTAACATAGAAGATTATTTCCGAGAGGTAAAGATCGGGATTTCAACCATTATCAGAGAAGGAGATATGGTATTAATATTTGGGCCTGGTGAGACAAAGAAAAGACTGGCCAACTTTTTTTCTGAACAACCATCTCTTAAAGGACATAAGATAGAAGTGTTAGATGGTATTGACTCCGCAGGCGAAGATGGGATTTATACCTTCATTAAATCAGAAACAATGAGAAATACACTATCTTCTAGTAAAATTGCTAAAGTATCATCTATTCTGGATGAAGTAATGTTGAGAGTTAACAAAAAAAGTAACAAGTGTACAATGGGTTTTGAGGACACCTTTAAGGCAAATGAGATAGGAGCAGTTGAATCACTAGTTTTCTCAGACAAGATCTTCGAAAATCAAGATGAGGATAAAATAATAGAATTTCTCAACTATGCAGAATCAAAGGGAGTAAAAGTATATGCCGTAGACTCTACTACAGATATTGGACTAAGGATTTCATCTCTTGGAGGAATTGTTTCTCTTCTTAGGTATTCCATCCAAGGTTGAGTTTTCCAACCACCTGAGATATGGTAAGTTAATGTTATCCATTCGAAACTCCAATATTTCTGGAACTTGATATGGATGAGATTTTGTGATTTCTTCCTTGAGGTTTTTTTTTGCTCTTCCTGTAGTTTTGAAAAGGGCGAGAAATTCATCATTATTTTCGATCTTTCCTTTCCAATTGTAAATTGAGTTTATCTGGACATAATTAACACATGCTGCAAATTTTTTTTTTACAACAATATTGGCAACCTTCAGGATTGAATTCTTGTCTGGATACGTTGAAACGATCAAAAAACCCATAGTAACTGATAAATTTGCCCTGACTAAAAAGAGTATCAATTAATTTGGCATTTGGATTCTTCGGACAGAACTCAATCATTTATGTTCTTATTGCATGGGTCATTGTATTCGTTGTTGCAAAAGTATCGAAGTTAGATAAACATGGTTTTGAGATAAAACCGTATAGCTTGACCTATAAGAACCAAAACGTGCAACTGATTCTTTCGCGAGTATTGAAAAAGACTCAACGTGCAACAAGGATATTTTCTAACACCAGTGTCGTTTTAGGTTTCATAATGATGGGTGTTGGATTTTGGTACTTGGCTTCTAATTTATCGAACTTTTTTGTAAAACCAGAATCTTTCGCAGAGATGACAGTTCTTATACCGGGAGTTACAATTCAATCAAGTTCAAACATTGCATACTTTCTGCTTGCCGTTCCAATAGTGCTAGTTATACATGAGGGTGCACATGGTATTGTTGCGACTTTAGAAAAAATAAAAATTAAAACAGGCGGATTTGCAATTTTTATTGCCTTGTTTGCAGGTTTTGTGGAGCCTGATGAAGAAGAATTTGCTAAAGCAAAAAAAATTTCACGACTTAGAGTAATAGGTGCTGGAGCAACATCTAATGTTTTGTTTTCTTTTATTATAGCCGGTCTCTTATTGTTCAATCCAGCTTTTGCTCTAATCATGCCAGATGGAATTAGAAATGTGCTTTATAGCGAACCCTTAGGTGTACCAATAGTTTCAGTTACGCCCGGTTCTGGGGCTGACAAAGGAGGACTGTTAAAGGATGACATCATAACTGCAATAAATGATAATCATATTTCTCTTCCTCAAGATTTTGCTAAGATAAAGTTGAAGCCAGGAGAAGCCGTTGAAGTTTCAGTAATTAGAGATGGAAAAGTATTGCAAATTCCTGTAGTACCTACACCTTCTAATGACGATCCCCAGAAAGGAATGCTCGGGATACTAAGAGCTGCTTTGCCATCATATCAACCAGTAATACCTTACTACATACACTGGAGTCCAGAAGTCTTTATGTTCTTACTATGGCTGTGGATGCTATCATTTTTCATAGGGATTTTCAACATGCTGCCTCTTCCAATTCTGGATGGAGGAAAATTTATTCAAAGTATAATTGAAAAGAAAATATCTGAAAAAGCAGTGAAAGCAACCATGTTATCATTATATACGGTTACCTTTATTCTGTTTGGCTTAAACATAGCATTGTCAGCAGTAAAATCTGGTTTCATTACCATTTGATTTTATATCATAAAACTAACATATGGTTAAATTTGGGGATTTGAAAATCTCGACATGAAATGTGACAATTGCGAAAACACAGTAGCTTATTCTAGAAAGTATTCTGGAGAAAATCTATGTTCAAGTTGTTTTTCGAGATCAATTGTAGAAAAAACTTCAAAAACGATCTCAAAGCATAAAATGATAAAATCAGGAGATATTGTAGGTGTTGCGGTATCAGGAGGTAAAGATTCACTCTCTTTATTACAAGTCTTGAAAGAGATCTCTTTGTCACGCTGCTTTAAGTTAAAAGCAATAGCAGTGGACGAAGGGATCCCACGATACAGAGAGGAAGCACTTCAAATCCTCGAAGTGTTTTGTAACAAATTAGACATTGAATATCAAGTTTATTCTTATCATGACCTTTTTGGTACCACCTTGGAAGAAAAACTTGAACACAGAGGAAATGATAAGTTTTCGTCTTGTTCTATCTGCGGAACTCTAAGAAGACGAGCTTTAGACCATGGTGCCAAAGATCTTGGAGTCGATGTAATTGCAACAGGTCATAACCTGGATGATATTCTACAAACTTTTCTCATTAACCTCATTTCAGGAGACATAAAGAAGATAGGATGGATGGATCCTGACACATCGGAAAACAAGATTCGAAAAGTAAAACCATTTTGTGAGATTTATGAAAATGAGATTGTCTTCTATGCCTTCACAAACAATATTCCATTTCAGTCAGAAGAATGTCCACACATGAACGAAGGAATTAGGACAGAAATTCGTAATTTTCTAAATTCATTAGAAAAAGGACATAGCGGTATCAAGAATAACATGTACCAATCAGCTCTTAAAGTATCTTCAAAACTAAGAGAGAATGACAATTCGGAATGGCGAGTTTGTGCCATTTGCGGAAGCCAATGTACTGCAGAGGTGTGTTCCGTTTGTAATCTATTGATGAAGATATGATTGAATTCAACCCTAATGCACATAAAGAACTTGTAGTTTACAATATATTGGTAGTAGGTAGGATTGGGGCGCTAGCCGTGCCCTATCTCTGAAACCGGCTATATGCAGAGATCAGTAACTGTTGGGTAAATCTCTAGATAGACGGTACTCGCTTGATTCGCGGAAATGAAATCACGCCGAAGCGGGTGGATACAGGACCGAGGCTGTCCGAAGGGATAGCTCTTTAGTTCTAACTGCCGAAAGGGGTGAGGTCCGGGAGGGAGCAATCCTAAGGTAGAGCATCCACGCTGCTTCGTCTACGTGGCGGATCTCGCTTATCTTGAGATGAGGTCGTTTACCTAGACTGGAACTAGCAGATCTACTACCTTAATATTTATAAAATTAGTAGGTGAAGTGTGGGAGGCATAATCGGTCATAAAAAAAACCTATGATGAATTCAAAATTAATTTATCTCCCGGGATAGCATCATTATTTGATGAACTTCATACATTTTGTTTTTCCCTTGGAAAAAATGTTGTAGAAGATATTCGTATGCATAGGATTGTATTTTCGAAGTCAATATCATTCAGAAACTTTGCAGATATCGAACCTAAAAAGGACTATATCATCTTAAAACTCAAGAGAGATAGAAAAGAGCCTGAAAGAGAGATACAAGTAAAACTTAATGATAATCTTGATGAAATAAAGAAGCTTCTATCTGATGCATATACCAATATTCATTAATAATAAATCTCAAACTCTAAGAATTCACCAGTATAGTTTTCTTCATTGATATTTAATTCCTGAACAACAGCTCCTGCAGGACCTAACTGTGCCCAATCTACTACTGCGTCTACGGAAGACTCATCACCTTCCAAAACAGATTCGACACTAGCATCAGCAAGGTTTCTAACCCATCCTACAGCATTATTTTTTTCTGCAGCCTCTTTCATACTTTGACGAAAATAAACGCCTTGCACCTTTCCTCTAATAAATAGATGAACTCTTTTTGGAGTCATGATTCCATTTCCATAATACTATCAGTTCAGTTTTAAGAATTATGTTCTCTCTTTGATTCTTGCTCTGCCCGTTTTTCTAGCTGCTATACTTCCAACTTTACGGCCGGGTGGAGCGTTTCTTGAAACTGTAGAACTCCTTCCCACGTGCTGGTGCCTTCCACCTCCATGGGGATGCACATAAACAGCTTGGGCAACACCTCTAACTATCGGATATTTATGTCCCTTTGAACGTTTTCTTCTCCATGCAACACCAGCTCTCATAAATGGCCTATCACCAACTCCTCCACCTGCAAGGATTCCTATCATAGCTCTGTTCTGAGGATTAAGAGTTGTGAACTTTCCAGATGGAAGTTTTATTGATACTCCTTCAGAACTATGCGAAAAGACAGTAGCATAGGTTCCAGCAGATTTTACTATAGCTCCTCCATCACCAAAATGTTTCTCAACATTGCAAACTATGGTACCGTCGGGGATATTTTGAATGCTAATGACATTACCTGGAATAATCTCGGATTTAAGACCAAATTGTAATTTCGAACCAATTCTGGTACCAATTACTGATGGAATAAAAGAAAATCTTCCATCTTCAAATCGAACTTTGGAAAGAGGCGCATCTCTTCCTGTCTCATGCACTATGTCAATTACTTTTGCCTCATGTTGTTCAGCTAGCTGAAACCTAGGATATTTAGCTGGGAATAATTTCCCAGTAGCAGCTGCACGAAACTGCATTCCTCCTCTACCTCTTCTTCTTACTAACGGTCTTTTACCCAAAGCAGCGTTTTTGATCTCTGATGTAAATTTTAATCTTCTGTTTTGTTACCTAGGATCAAAGACAACAAAGGTATAAAAATTAGTTTGAGGGTGCTTTATCTATGAGCCAAAACGCTCTTTCCCTTAAGGTACTTGAGGCTTATACTCGTGATGTAGGAAGAGGAGTGGCACGTATTGATTACGATTCTATGGATTCTCTCGGAGCGTCTACAGGAGATGTGATCGAAATTAAAGGAAAGAGGAGAACTGTGGCAAAGTGTTTACCACTTTATCCTTCTGATGAAGGTAAGGGAATAATCAGAGTAGACGGTCTTGTCAGAAACAATGCCGGTATTGCAATTGGAGATACAGTTGTAGTACGTAAGATAAAGGCAGTAGCTGCTGAAAAAGTAGTTGTTGCCCCATTAGAAGCAATACCACCAA
>CAZIHN010000070.1:0-6224 GCA_964538845.1 uncultured Nitrosopumilaceae archaeon
TTAACGAACCTGAATGTTTCAAAACAAATAGATTGACTTGGGATTTTATAGAACACATGCCTAGGTTTAGCTATTTTCCATTTGGTGGGGGAATCAGATCATGCGTAGGTGAATCTTTTGCTTGGCAAGAGGGAATACTCTTACTAACTGCTATAGTAAAAGATTGGAAAATGTCTCACATTTCTAATCACAAAGTGATTCTCAATCCGCGCATTACTCTCTCACCAAAGCACGGGATGTTACTGAAGGTAAAAAGGAGATAGAAAATGCTACTAATTCTATGTATGAGGATGTAAACAATTCGGAAAAAAGGTAAAACACAGTGAAGTTTAATTATTATAGGATATTTGCAAATTAAATAAAATGTTTGAAAATGAAGATATAATAAAAAAAATTATGGAATCGGGTAGCCTTGTTTATACAATGGTAATTGGTCCAAGATCATATCCAGTTGATGCAGTTACAATAGCAAAGTCAAGAATTCCTGTTCGCGAACCTACTACTAGAGGTGGAGTCTATTTTACTGATACAACTGCATATAAGATGAAAGCGATTCTAAGCGATCTTTCTATAAAGGATCAAATACCCAAGCTTATGCTTGGCCCAAATGTCCAGTTCGCACCCATTCGTATATCGACTACATTGAAGATTGAAGACAAAGAAAACATGGTTACTATAATATCGCATCTAACTAATTCCGTGGACACCAAAGAAAGGGTAGAACTTAATCTCATAGTCGATCAAGTAGAATTAAGATGAATTGTTGCAATGAAATTATCTTGTCTCAAGAAGCTCAATAAGACCAAACTTGTTACTGGTGTTCAAATCTACAAAAGCAATAAGCCTTCCATCGAACCCTCTGACTGGATGTACCAGTATTGTAGCTCCTTTTTTGGAAAGAGTTTCTAACTCAGTGTGAATGTTTGGTACTTCGAAACATAAATGATGAAATCCACCACCACTTTCTGCAAATTCACTTATGGGAGACTCGCTCGATGTAGGTTCAATTAGCTCCAAGAAAGGCTGTCCAATTCGTAAAAAGCAAATATTTACCATTTGACTTCCTACAGGCATTACTGTGCTTATTGTTTCAAAATGAAGATAGTTAGTTAGCTCTCCAAGGCATTTTTGTATATTCTTTACTACAATTCCAATATGATGCAATTTCATGTTTTGTTTACCAAGATGTTTCCTTTACATCAATAGTATAGTATTGAACTTTGTTAATTTTATATTGACAGGATATGTACGTAATCTGTGCTTGAAAAACTGGTAAAGGACTCTAAGGCTCTTGATAAAGCAATTTCGGGTGAAGAACTATCTTACGACGATGGTATGGAATTGATGTCTTACGATAATCTTTACATGTTAGGCGCAACTGCTGATGTGATTAGACAAAAGAATGTAGGACAACAAATAACATTTGCTGCATCGTATTATCTTAATTATACTAATGTATGTGCAGCAAGCTGTCAAATGTGTGCATTTTACAGGAAAGGCAATGAAACTGATTCATACACCCTATCTCCAAATGATATTGAAGCCAGAGTTGCAAAGGCAAAAGAGATGGGCGCTACAGAAGTTCACATAGTTGGTGGATTTCATCCGGATTTGCCATTAGAGTATTACGAGGAAATGTTTAGAACCATAAAACAAAAGCATTCTGAAATGCACATAAAGGCATTGACAGCTGCAGAAATTTTCTTTTTATCAAAGCTTACCAAGAATTCCGTTAAGGAAGTTTTATCAAGGCTGAGGACCGCAGGTCTGGATTCTATGCCTGGAGGAGGTGCAGAGCTATTCCATCCTGATATCAGAAAGGAGATTGTTCGAGGCAAGTGTTCTGGTCAAGAATGGTTAGACACGATTGAGCAGGCCCATAATCTTGGAATAAAGAGTAACGCGACAATGCTCTTTGGTCACATCGAGAAACCAGAACACATTGTGGATCATTTGATAAAACTAAGAGAAGTGCAAAAGAGAACAGGTGGATTTCTCACCTTCATTCCATTAAAGTTTAGTCTAGAAAATACGGAACTAGAAAAAAAGGGATTGGTAACTGCTGAGAGTCCTTCAACTTATGATTTGAGAATAATAGCAGTCTCGAGATTAATGCTTGCAAACAGACTCGATAATATTTCGGTTTATTGGGTAGCACTTGGAAAAAAACTTGCTCAAGTAGCACTAACTTATGGGGGAAACGATTTGGTTGGTACTGCTTTTTCCGAAGAAATCTATAGGGCTGCAGGAAAAGAGACAAACTCTTCGGTAATGGAGTTGACAAATATGATAAAAGAGATAGGAAGAGAGCCTGCCCAACGAGATACTTTTTTCAACATAATAAAGAAATTCTAGATCTCTTTAGGTTTCTGTGTAATGGACTTTCCGACACCGCCTTTGCTTCTTCGTTTCAAACCAAGACTTATCAAGGTGATGAAAAAACCAAGTCCTGCAATCAGACCTGTTAATTCCTGTAGTCCTAGGTTTGTAATTTCTTCTTGAGGGGGAGGATTACCTGGTTCGGTCATATTTGGATTTGAAAGAGGTTCGTTAGTTTTAAAGTAGTACCACGAAATAATGCCTACTGCCAGCATTGCTAAACCAAAAGCCAAAACACGTTTGTCCATAGAGAGAATATTGTCAATTGGTACTAATTAATCATTAAGCTATTCTGAGATCGAACTCTTGTATGAAACCCTTTTCTGTTCCTATTTGAAATAAGCTTCGAATAGAATGTTCACCAAGTACTCCCATCTCAATAGTTATATCATTTACATACATTCTAACAAATTTATCGATAAGCTCTTTTGGTTGACCTCTGCCAAATTGCATAGCATAATCTAATGCATCGTTTACTCTGGACATCCCGAAAACAATTGATTCGCGGAAAAACTCGTCAAATTTTTTGATTGTTTCAATCCCTAGGTGATTGCTCATAACATTTACTCCTAATGGTACAGGTAGACCTCCAGTGTTATCGTGCCACCAGGTACCAATATCGAGTAATTTTACTAGGCCTTTTTGTTCATATGATATTTGGCTTTCGTGGATAATCAATCCTGCATCCACCTCTCCTAGTTTAACTGCATCTGGGATATCGCTAAACTTCATCTCTACATAATCAAAATTGCCTATCATGAGTTCTAAAAGAAGAAAAGCAGAAGTAAGTTTGCCAGGTACCGCAATTTTTAACTCTTTCAGCCTTTCTTGAGGAATATTTTTCTTTGAGACTACAATTGGGCCATATCCTTTTCCAAAGCTACCTCCACTGCGCAAAATAGTATAATCCTTTATGTATGCACATGCATGAGCTGACACAGCGGTTACATCAAGCTCATGATTCAAAGCTCGCTTATTCAACGTCTCAATGTCTTCTACTACTTGTTTAATCTTGAAAAGAGGAGAACTTACTTTTCCACTTAGCATTCCATAGAACATGAATGCATCATCTGCATCAGGTGTATGTCCTACCGTTATCTCCATAAAGTGGATTTTTAAGTCTATTATAAATATCAAAGTCATGTCTTCAATTACAGCTTTCGAGTCTGAGATCAAAATGCAGATTGAATTTCTACAAAACTTCAGACCATTAAAACCCTTAACTAATTCAGAACAAAAAAGGACAGTTTTTTGTGGGACTGGCGATTCCTTTGCCGTTGCACAAATTGCTCAAGTCTTTTCTGGTTATAAAGTAAAGAGTCTTGATCCGCTTGAATTGCCAGAAACAAATAGTACTTTTGATAGCCACAATATCTACTTGATATCGATTTCGGGAAATACTATATCAAATGTTAGAGTTGCCAAACGATACAGAAACACTACTGCCATTACTGCAAATGATTCGAGTAGATTGGCAAGAGCCTGTCACAAAGTAATCCATATTAAATTTAATAATGCTGGAATCCAGACTGCAGGAAGCATAAGCTTTCTAGCCAACCTTCTTACTTGCATCTCTCTTGTGACGAAAGTAAAATTAGGAAATTATTTGAAAATCTACAAGCTTGCCTCTAAGGAGGCGAAAAAACAAGTCAAGGGACGAATTTACATTTTGGGAAACCTTTACAGCTATCCAATCGCAATGTTCTGTGCAGCTAAACTCTATGAAGTATTGGGAGCAGATGTTCGTTATGAAAGGATAGAAGAATTTTCTCATATGGAACTATTTTCCTCCAGAAAGGGAGATACTGTAATAATATTTGAAAAGAAGAATGCCTACAATCAAAAACTTATTAAGAATTTGAAAAAATGTGGATTGCACACAATTAGGATGAACCCTCAAACAGACGATCCACTAATGCAAATTCTGTTTTTTATTTTTGTTTCAGAATTTTTATCATTACATCTTGCCAAAAAAGAAAACAAAAGAGATTGTTTCTTTGTAGAGGCAAAAAAATTGCGTAATGCTAGTTCTTCCATGATTTACTGAACTTTTTGATAATTCTTCTAAACGTTTAATAGCGGCTAAAAAAGGATTTTTAGCTAAAACATGAAATTCAAGGCCACAGATCAAATTCTGAAAATTATTGGTAATAAGAAGAATATCAGAAACTTTGGAGTTATTGCTCATGTAGACCATGGTAAAACAACTATGAGCGATAGTCTTCTTGCCTCTAGTGGAATTATTAGTCCATCTGTAGCAGGTCAAGCACTTGCACTAGACTCTATGAAATTAGAACAGGATAGACAGATGACAATAGTTCAAGCAAATGTTACACTGCTTTATGAACAAAATAACGAAGAATATGTTATCAATATGATAGATACTCCGGGTCACATCGACTTTACAGGACGTGTCACAAGAAGCCTCCGAGCAATAGACGGTGCAGTTGTGGTTTCTGATTCTGTTGAAGGTATCATGACGCAGACCGAGACTGTTACTCGTCAGGCATTAGAAGAAAGAGTAAGACCTGTTCTTTACATAAACAAGATAGATCGTCTCATAAAAGAGCTAAGGCTTCCCCCGGAGAAGATGCAAGAATGGTTACTTGAGATTATTACAAATTTTAATAGACTTATCGATATCTATGCAGAGCCAGAATACAAAGAACAATGGAAGGTAAGCATCCAGGATGGAAGCGTATCCTTTGGTTCTGCCAAAGACAAATGGGGATTTAACGCAGATGTAATGAAGAAAAAAGGAATTTCGTTTAAGGATATTTACGCAGCATATTCAGAGGGAGGAGATGTAAAACAACTTGCTGAAAAAGCTCCACTATATGATGCTGTACTTGGAATGGTTGTCAAACATCATCCGTCACCTGATGTAGCTCAAAAATATAGAATTCCAAAGATCTGGAAGGGTGACCTAGATTCTGATATTGGAAAAGCTCTTTTGAATTGTGATGACAACGGACCAACCATAATGATGATAGTAAACATGACAGTTGATCCAGCAGCAGGACCTGTTGCAATAGGTCGGTTGTTCTCTGGTAGAATTAAGGACGGTGATAGAATTCACATTATCGATACAAAGAGGGAAGGGAGAATTCAATCTGTCAACTTTTTCATGGGCAATCAAAGGGAGATGGTGGGTGAGCTTGCAGCAGGTAATATTCCAGCACTCCTTGGATTGGAACATGCAAGAGCAGGTCAGACTATATCTTCAGTCTCTGGCGTACCAACCTTTGAAGGAATTCAATATGTTTCTGAACCTGTAGTTCAGATTGCAGTAGAACCAAAACATCCAAAAGATTTACCAAAACTTGTTGAGGCACTAAACAGAATTACAATTGAAGATCCAAACTTGGTAGTAAAAATCAATGAAGAGTCAGGTGAAACAGTAATCGCTGGAATGGGTGTTCTTCACCTTGAGATTGCAACTGCACTAATTGCAGACGCCAAAGTAGACATTGTTACATCGCAGCCATTGATTAATTATCGAGAAACAATTCGAGGCGCTGCAGGTCCAATCATGTCAAAATCACCTAATAGACACAACAAGATCTTCATGAAAGTAGAACCCTTAGAGGAAAAGGTGGCAGAAATGATAAGAAACGGAACTCTAAACGAGTATAAAGACAAAAAGGAAGTTCAAAAGATACTGAAAGAAGCAGGTTGGGATGGGGATGATGCAAAGCGAGTAATGAGGTTCGATACAAGAGGCAACGTTATGGTTGATGGAACAAAAGGAGTCCAGTTTATTCAGGAGTCTACTGATTCTATTCTCTCGGGTTTTGATGATTCTATGAAGGAAGGTCCACTTGCAAGAGAACAAGTTAGAGGAT
>CAZIHN010000071.1:0-6153 GCA_964538845.1 uncultured Nitrosopumilaceae archaeon
TATGCCATTTGATATCATGTATTGTATACCTTGGACAAAGTCATTGTCAGCTACCTGACCCGTTGCCCAATATCCTGCATTTTTCTTGACCCAAGACGGAATAAGTATGCTCTGAGAAGCACTAGTTACACTCTGACTTGATCCACTACCTAACTGCAGTGTATTAATCATGTTATCAAAAGTAGAAACCTGAGAATCAAATCCAGATGATGGATTTGTCCTAAATCCTAGCGTAATGGAAGAAGAACTAGTCTGAATCATTTCATACTTGGATTTTGTCATTACATTTCCAGTACAGTCCATAATCAATTCATTAAAGTTTAGACCATTGACAGTCTTGGTAGAGGTAGAATTGGTGCATGTTTCTCCTTGCATGAATCTTGACATGAATTGATTTGTATTACTTGATGAATTTGTTGGTGCCATTGATATAGATATAGTGACTGGTGGACGTTGTCCCATTTGCATGGACTGGAATCCTCCAGGAGCTAGGGTTACGGATGTGCCACCAGAGATCCTTTTTGTCTCAAAACCGCTCCAACCACTTGGAATTGAGACCTTAACTCCATACTCTGGGTTATCATATGTAGTTCCGTTTACTGATGTTCGTGTTCCTTGAAATTGGCGCTGTCCAAACTGGGGTTGATATTGTGCGCTTGCTGAATTTACAAGAATCGCTCCAAGAAAAATTGCTGCTATGAATCCAAAAATTAAAAATTTATTCATCATACAAAAATCAACTGTTTTTTCTATTTAGGGATTGACAAACAAAGTTTATGATGAGCAATATTTTTATTTTACCCAAATGCCGAATATGTTTCTAATTCAATGGGAACACTGACAATTCACAAGTTTTGTATCAAAGGTACAGTCATGAGGACCTTCAGATCGTCCATCCGTAGGAATCTGTTTCATACATTCATCATGACGACCTTTTTTGCAAAACCAACATATTGTATTTACAGATTCATTGTTTTCCATTTTAATTTAAAAAATTGTAACGTCTCCGGGAGCTGGTGATAGATCTTTTGTGTTTTTGTTAAATTCCACGAAATCTTTTTGAGAAATCTCTTGGTGTTGTCGTAAATCCTCTAAATTCTCAAATACCTTACTACAGAGGTAGCATTTTGGCTTGTGTTGATCAACCATAGATAGTACCATGATTCTATAATTCTAATTTGTTATAATTGAACCTTTCAAGCTTAGATGGGAGTTAACCAGTCCTGAAATTGTTCATCATTACCCCTTGATACTTCATGGAATGACTTTTGCAATTTCCTAGTTACCTCACCTATCTTCCCATCTCCAACAAGTACTTTATCAATTTCAGTTACAGATTTTACCTCTGCTGCAGTTCCAGTCATAAATACTTCATCTGCTACATACAGGTCTTCTCTATCGATATCTCTTTCATTTACTGTAAACCCATCTGCTCTTGCCATTTTGATTACACTATCTCTTGTTATTCCTTCAAGTATGCCAGAGTTAAGAGGAGGCGTAGAAATCTCTTCCTTGTTTACTATGAAAATGTTCTCAGCACTTCCTTCAGATACCTTGCCTAGATAATTTAGCATGATTGCCTCATCATAACCATCGTTTAGTGCCTCTACTCTTGCAAGGGCAGCGTTTGCATAATTTGATGCAGCTTTTGCTTGCATCGGCTGAGACCTAGAATCTATTCTTAGCCAACTTGATACTTTACATCTAGCACCTCGTACTTTTCCTGCATTTGATTCTCCTAGATTCCATTCCCAGCAGGCGATTGCAACATCTATCTTATTTGGTGTAGGAGTAAGACCAAGAACCCCATGGCCATAATACGCAATTGGTCTTATGTAACATTCGCGGAGTTTACTTGCAATAACTGTCTTAATTATTGCATCAGAGATCTCTTTTTTTGTGTATGGAATTTTCATCGAATACATTTTTGCTGATCTAAATAGTCTTTCTACATGTTCTGGCAATCTGAAAATCATAGACCCCTTTGGTGTTGTATAACATCTAATCCCCTCAAATACAGCAGTTGAATAGTGTAAGGCATGAGTCAGAACATGGACCTTGGCATCTTTGTATGGTACAAGTTTGCCATTCATCCAAATCTTTCCTTTCTCATTCATACAAATCGGAATAGAGGATTGGTAATTTAAAGAATCATTCTGTATCTGTAACTAGTAAAGAGAAGAAAGGATGAAATCATTTATTCATTTTCTTGATTACCAAAAGTAAAATTCTTGCCGAGTTTTAATAAGTAAGTATAGAGTATAATTATTAAATGAATCCGGAGAAATTCTCAAAGATTCTCGTAGCAATTGATGGCTCTAAAAATTCCATGTCTGCTGCAGAATATGCTGTTTCTATAGCGCAAAGAAACAAGGCAGAACTTGTGGCTTTACACGTACTGCATGTTCCAAATACCGAGTTGTACCTTACTTCAGGAAAGAAATATGAGGAATTTGTCGACAAGAATCAGAGGGAACTGGACAAGTCTTTTGAGATAATAAGCAAAAAAGCCAAAGAAAACCAAGTCAAGTTTAGAACTGAAATTATCAAAGTCCTTCCCAACATAGCAGCTGGTATTGTGACTTATGCAGATAAGAGGAAATTTGATCTAATTATCATTGGTACTAGAGGAAGATCCGGATTTAAAAAACTGGTGCTTGGAAGTGTTGCTTCTGAAGTAGTTACCTATTCGTCTTGTCCGGTACTTGTGATCAAGTGAGATAAGTCGGCTACATGGCACAACAAGCTATTCTTTCATTTGTGGCAGTTGGACTATTTGTAATCGGTATTGCAGGAAACGGTTTTGAGATGAGAAGAATCCGAATGTCTACCAAGGAAGATGAGCTTACTTCAAAGAATGTATTTCTAGACAAGAGAAATTTCAAATGGTATGGACTAATCGGATTATCTCTTATAATTTGGGAGTTAAGCAATGTCTACTAAATCTATATAGATTATCCCTAAATATTTCTAAAAGCTACTATACAACAGCGCGTGTTTTGGGTAACGCCGAGCTGATTCTAGATAAAGAAGCTCAAGAACAAACCCACATTGACTTCCCATAAGGGTAGGGCTTGTTGGAACCAATGGTTCGATATTTTTATAGAAAGATTGAAATCATCTTAGAGTTTCCATCCATTAAACATGGCAAAAAGAAAAACAGGAAAACACGCGCGAAAAGCAGACCAGCGTGCTGCACGTAGAAAAAGGAAAAAGTAGCTAATAATACATTATTCAATGATATAATAATTAGACAAATTGTATCTTGGATCTTTCAGCATGAACTGCCCGGATAGCCTTTTCGATATTGTCTCCACTGTCTTCAGTTACTATGATAATTCGTGAAGTTTCCTCTTGAGCATCCATATTTAGTATGTTCAATCCGGCTTCACCTATTCGTGAGCTTGCCTTCGAGGCTACCTGCTGAACTCGCCACATTTCATCACCAATTAATGTTATTACTCCACGATTGTAAGTAATTGTAGCCAATGGGTCAAATCCCAAAAGGTATCTTTCATTTCGTTTTACATAATCTCCATCAAGAAACAATATTCTTGTAAACTCGATATTGTCCTTAATATAAGGAGACAAGACAACAAATTCGCTATATTTTTTGTCTCTATCTAGTGACTGAAAAAGCCTTTCAGCCGATTCTCGCTCTATTCTAACTATCGCACAATTTTTCTTTCCTGTAACAATTTTTAGAGGATGGCCATTTCTCTCACTTGTCTTTCTTTCAATGGTTGTAATCTTCTCAGGTTTGGTCATGTCAGTAATTGTTATTGGAAGATCAACTCCATTTTCAACAATCTCTTTTATTGCAATTGGATCAAGTATCTTCATCCCAAACATTCCAGCGATTCTTGCCTCATTGTAGGACAAATGAGTAATGTATTCGAGTTCATTTTTTACTATGCGGGGATCTGCTGACAAAACAGCACTATCTTTCTCAAGGTCAATTCTAGTGTTGTATTTTTTATTGAATAAAATTCCAAGATCAGCTGCGGTTCTATCTGAGCCGCCTCTTTCATATGTAGTCTCTATTCCATCACTAGTTTTTCCAATAAATCCTCCAATAGATAGTACCTCATTATTTTCCAATAACTGTTCAATTTTTCCTAAATTCTCCATAGATTGCGAGAAAATAAAATTCGCAGATTCTATATTATTGTCGGTAATTATTGGCCAAATATCAAAACCTACAACTTCCGATTTTATCCCTGCACTTTTCAGTACAAAACTCATCACATGAGACATTAATAGCTCGCCTGAATAGGCAAGCACTCGAGCTCTATTCTCGTTTGCAAACTCTTTTTTTCCAAATGCTTCTTTCAAAGCAGACTTGGATTTCTCCAAGAAGAAATCAATTGTTTTCTTACAATCATCTTGATGTGCTTTATCTATCGATTCAAGAATTTTTTGATATGGTTTTCTTAGTGCCTCCACATCTACATTTTCTCCTTTTTCGGCTCTTTGACCGATCTCTAAAGCAATATCAGTAAGCGATCTTTGTTTGCCATTGTATACCGTAAGAGGAGCAGAAAAAACTGCTATAACTTTTGAATCTCTTTTTAATTCATTTATCCTTTTGACAATTGTTGGTATAAATTGGCCATCAACACCAACTGCACTACCACCAAATTTTGAAATAACCAGGTTTGTCAAAACTTTGTTTTCTCTCCTCAAATCCTTCTATAAAGCATCGGATAACTTTACTGGTCTCCAGAGATTCCCATCTATATGTCAGGATCAATGCTACGCATTGCTTAAATTCAAAATCCAAGAATATTTAGCATGACAGCAGATTCTGGAAGTTTTATTATTGAAGGCGAACTTTTTAAGGATAAAAATACTAATCATATTCTACAATATAGGGCAGAAGTTGGTCTTGTGCACAACGAGTCCTTTTGTAAGGAAATTACTGGTTGCATCAATTTTCAGCAAAACAACTAGTCTAACAACTTTTTAATGGACATTGCAGCCTTGCTGGCTCCGTTAGAAGTAACAGGATTTCGTTTTTCTTCAATCTTTTCTAAAATTAACTTCTCAAGACGGAAAATATCATCGTAACTATATCCTAGCTTCTTTGCATTTTCTTCTTGTTCAAAATGTCCTTTTATTGGAATGAATATTCCAGGTGTTCCATAATGTATTGCCTCGTCTATGGTAGATTTTCCAGCTAGGGAAATTATGAGATCTGCTGCAAAAATCACTTCGTGCAAATTTTCTACAAATCCAAGATTTCTGAATTTTGTGTTTACGTCAGCTGAAGGACCAGAGACAATAATTAGATCTGCATCAAGGTTGATTTTTGAAAAGATTTCGATAACCTTCTCTATAAGGAAAATGCCAGAACTTGATCCGCCTATACTGACTACAATTGTTTTTTTATTAAAAGAGAATTTTTCTCTTAAAAGTTCTCGTGTAAGTGATGTCTTGCGAACTATTGGGCCTACACGAATTATGTTATCTTTATTATCTCCGCTTTCCGGCATAATTACAAGATCACATTTTTGAATAATATTTTTCATTGACTTGTTCATACGTTTTTCTAGAATAGATCCAATTCCAGATGTAAAATTCGTATCAAGTATATCAGTAACAAGAATGGTTCTTACTCCTTTTTCTTGTGCTACTGTTAATGATGCAAAATCTTCGTCACTAACAATAAGATTTGGAGAATATTTTTTGAGCATTAGAGAGGAAATTCTCTTACAATCCTTGTAATATGAATAATATTTGAAGAGCCATTTCAGGGGCTGGTTGAGATGGCCATTTCTTATATCAAAATGGGGCGGCACGTACAAATCTTCTAATTCAAAATTGTATCGTGATAAAAGCTTTGATGCAACATCTCCAGTTACGAATTTCATTGATATGTTATCCAAATACTGAGAAATTGCCAAATCTCTCGTGACATGCCCCAATCCTATAGGACTTGAGAAAAAAAGCAGTTTAAGCATACTGGAATTTCACTTGATGACAATTTCTTCGTTTTTGTTTTTCCGATTCTGAAAGTTTAAATGCATTTTAAATAGGAGCTTGCTTGGGTTCATAGTCCAGGTCGGTTATGACGTCGCCCTTACACGGCGAAGATCCAGGGTTCAAATCCCTGTGGACCCACTCTTTTAGCGGTCTTAAAATTGGATTCGT
>CAZIHN010000072.1:0-6142 GCA_964538845.1 uncultured Nitrosopumilaceae archaeon
TCTTATCATTATAGTAACTGGTGCGCCAGCCATATTATCACGAGTACTACCTGAAATTGTAATCTTGTCGCCATCGTTGTAAGATAATTTGTCAGTGGCAACTGTAACAGGTTCCATGGTTGATGAGTTCGGATATCCTGGATTATAGCTCATTCCGTTAGATTCAACGCTAGTGGACTGGGCAAAAACAGATGACATACCAGTTGCTGACAGAAAGATCAGAAATAAGATAACAAATCTTGGGCATATTTGCATGGTGGTGAAAGTCAGATTCGGAACTTAAGATTGTATGGACTATCACTAATGAGCCCAAAGTGAATATTATGAATGTCAGATAATATTACTAACAATAAATTATTAGGCAAGAGTCAATCAAAGATTTGTGAAAAAAAAGCTGGTTTCAATAGGAATAGCATGTATTATAGGTTCTATCATAGGTTATATCATAACACCAGGACTCATTTCTAATACAATGAACATGTTCACAGGAGGAAACACAAACAATGTGATGGGTACAGCAATATTATCAGAGATGGGCATTCCATCTATTCCTACAATGATTACGATAATAGAATATAGCTGTGTTGGTATTGCAATGGTAGGAATGGGTATGGTGAGTATAGGTTTAGTATCTCGAAAGATCCCAAGCCAGTTTAATACCTCAGATTTGGAGCTGGAAGATGAGGATACACAAGAACCTGTACAAGGAAAAAGGAATGCTTTGAATATATTACAGGAGAGACTTGCAAAGGGCGAAATAAACTCAAAAGAATTTCTTAATTTAAAGAAAATCTTGGAAGAAGAAAAACATTAGATAATCTTAAAATACAAACATAAGTGTGGCTATAAGCAAGATCATTCTATTGATGGCTGAAAAGTTAATCTTCTAGTCTTTCTTCAGTAAGGTATTGAAGAATATAGTTATTTTTGTAACACTGGCCTTTTTAATTTCACCATTTGTTTTGACTGGAAAAGGTTACGCCGATTTTAACGCCACAGACAACACATACTTTTGTAATTCAAAAGATCTTACAATTGAAAAGAATGGTTATGCATATCTCCTTACACAAGAAGACAGATATTGGTCTAGTGAATCTCCTAGCGACATAGCGACAAATATCTTGAATACAAATTATAGTTTAATGTTAGATAATCTAGGGAAAACATATCATTGTCTGAAGGATAATGGAATAGATCCAGATTCGATAGGGACCTTACCCTCCTATCTGTTAGATGGTTTAAACATGGCAAAACAACAAAACCCAGAAAAATTTGAAAAGTTTGCTCCAAACTTTTATCAATATGTTCCTGTTCCTGAATTTGGCTCTCTGTCAGGATTGATAATTATTCTATCAATATTTAGTGTCTTGCTAATTTCTCGAAAAAGTAAAATTAATAATTAATGAATTATTTTAAACCAGAAATCAGATTGACCAATACTTTATCTGAATGCCAAATTTCTCCAAAAACCCATCTTAAGAAACAAAGTCATTTTACCGTTAAATTCTAACTTTACTCCCTCTAAAATAGAATAATAGGAATGAACTCTAGTTCCACCATTTAATATAAATCCCCCTCGTTGAACAATTCCATAATTTATCATTAAATTGAACTTTCGATAAGTTGAGGTTTGTGGAGAATCACATACCTCCAAAATTTGTGGAATTGTCAATGATTTATTCATTAATGCAGTAAGCATCTTTGTAACAATCTTATTTGAAAATAATTCAATTATATATTCAGCAAGTCGGTCATCAATGGCCTTGTACCATCCATCTCCTGCATCAAGAAAATATTGTAAAAATCGATCTTTATTAGAAAATACATTCTTTATATCAATTGGAATATCTAACGTTTGAATATAGGTTGACGATCTCGTCATTGTTTGAGCTAGTTGGTTTTTTAAAATGGTTCTATCGTTCATAGGCTCTAACTATGCCAATTTTTATTTAAACTTCAAGTATGATTCATCAGTATCGAATAACTTGGTTGTTTTTGTTATCAAAATGATATAATTTGTTATACATTTAGATCGTTCACGACTCTTTCTTATTTCATTTGTAAAAGTTAAACCAAAATGCTCCTAAAAAACAAGGGTCAAAAAGAAATAAGACCAATTAAGCTGTGAATTAGATCTCACTAGATCATATTATTACTAAAGAAAATATGACAATCGTTTAGATACAAACAAACCATTTTGTAATTATCTATATTCATCTCCACAATCTCCAATAGCTGAAAACAAGTTTTCCGATTTAGAAGTAACAGAACTTATCTTTTCATAATCTTCCTTGTCAAGATGGAAAGAAAATACTTTGTAATTATCGGATTTGTGATCCTTTATACCAAGCCTTACACCAATTATTACTCCTGCTACGAAAGGTTTGTCTAGAATATAGCGTGTAACAACATTTGCAATGCTTACATTATGCTTTTTTGCAATGGAATCAAGCACCTTAAGAATCTCTTGAAATAGAGCCCACCCTCCCCAAAAATTAATCATGTTTTTGTATTTTTGAAGACTTAAAGTTTCTAACTCTGATCTAATCGGTTCAGGTTTACCTAGATATTTCTGTGACAGTAAACCCCCACATAAAGTCCCATATGCTAGAAGATTAATTTCATATTTTTTACAAAAAGATTCCATCTTTACCTCAGGACGTTGGTCTATAATCGAATATTGAATCTGGTTTGATTCAATTCTAAATCCACTTTCAACCAAGATTTTCATCCTTTCCGTATCAAAATTGGTTAGTCCAATATGTTTAATTTTTCCTTCATCTTGCATCTTTGAAAGATGATCAAGTGCATCGAGATAGCGTTTGTCATTATAATCCCACCAGTGAAATTGCAGCAAATCAATCGATTTTACACTCATTCTATGAATTGATTTATTGATGTAATATTCAACAATTGTTCTGGTCATAGGTCCAGGATTTGGAACAAATTTTGTAAAGGTCTGCATCTTTTCAATTTCCTCTTTCCCTTTTAGTTGTTCTAGTCTTCTTCGAAATTCGCCAACATATTCTTCAGCAGGTCCATAAATATCGGCCATGTCCCACGTGGTAAAACCAAAAGCATGGTACGAAAACATATCAGAAATTGCAGATTCTGGATTTATTTGTCCGTGTCCCCCTGCAACCTGCCACATTCCATTTACAATTCGGGATATTCTCAGATCCGATGTTAATTGAAAAGATTGATCTGAATTCATATTTTAGAATTGAAGGGTATATCCAAACATAAAAAGTGTTACTACATTAACGTCATTAGAAATTTTATGTCATAAAAAATATCTCTTAACTTTTCTAGGAAATTCATTCAAAATAATTTTGTCATGAATTGATTAAGGCCTGCGAATTATAATTTCATGCCCTTCACGCACACATTTTACGTGGTTTGTAACTATAATCTCATTGAGTGTCTTGTCAGAAAAATAATTTTCGTTGTATGTTCCCAATTTCTTTTTACAGTTATCACAATGAATTTCCATGAACCCCAAATTCCTAATTAATTCTCAATACTTACTGGTTAAAAGTATGATCTTCCATTATTGG
Source organism: uncultured Nitrosopumilaceae archaeon (assembly GCA_964538845.1). Classification (GTDB taxonomy): domain Archaea; phylum Thermoproteota; class Nitrososphaeria; order Nitrososphaerales; family Nitrosopumilaceae; genus Nitrosotalea. Next base: position 3,558 of record CAZIHN010000072.1, read on the forward strand.
AATTACATGTTACAAATGTGAGTAAATAGTAAAATCAATCATTTTAGTAATATATTGTACTCAAAATTAAATGGCTCAAAATTAAGATCATGTCCAAGCTGGAAATTCAGTTTTAGGCTTTGCAAATTGTTTGGGATCTTATCAAACATGATATAACCAATCTTATCTGCTCCCGGAGTAATTTGTGAATTGCTGGTTAGCAATCCTCCATATAGATACGCATATTGGTTTCCATTATTATCTTCTAACAATATGTTCACTGGATTGAAACTGTTAGGTTGAAATCCAATATTCTTAACTTCAAGATCTACTCTGAAGACTTGTTGCTCGTTTGAAGAATCAAAATAATTGAATTGTCCAGCCTTAGTCAACATGACTTCAAAATTTCCCTTGGATACTTTTTCGTTAAGAAGTATAGCAGATTGTGAATATTTCAATTCATTTAGCTGATTGATTTGATTGTCAGTTAATGTTGGTAGGCCTACAATTGATGCACTAATTTGACCAAGAACAATATCATTTGTTCGGAATTTAAGATAAATCATGCCCTTACTAGACTTGCCTTTTGTTACTTCGGTTAGCGGGATATCAAGGTTAACTCCATGAATAGTCTGGTCGGTTTGGGATCTAATTGTAAAATCTTCTTTATTTATTTTCAATGAATTTGAATATACTTGTTCCATCTTGGAGTTAACAATAACAATATCAGCAATTCCATCCACTGCTATGTTCTTATGTTGTTTATCAGTCAGACTAAGTACAGACACAATATTATCATTTTTAATAATAGAGTGCCATTCACCAATTAATATTAGATTCTGTAAACTTTTAGTAGCATTAAGTAATTTTTCAGAAGTTTGTATTTGGTCTGAACTTTCTTGAGATTGAGTCTTTATTTGTGGATCAACTTGTTCCTGGGTAGAAACACTTTGATCTGAAGAAAGATCTTTTGTTTCAGCGTCTGGTTGTGATTGAAATGCCTGAACTGGTGATGATATTTCCTGTGACGCGGAGGTTTGTGATGGTGTTGATATCTGAATCGGAACAGTGGAATGATTTGAAAAATAACCTCCTACGCCCAAGAATGCAGCAATTCCAAGACCTATTATCATTATGGCAATTCCAAAAACTTCAACCTTGCTCAATCTTTTGGCATTTGTATGTCTTATTTCTACCGACTTTTCCAATGGTAAAGCATCGCAGTTGTGAGCTTCTACCAAGCCATGACCTATGCAAAACTTTTTTCCACAATGGTTACACTGTAATAGAATATTTTGTTCTTCACCACAAAAAGCGCATCCAATTTTTTCATTCAATTTCTCAGCAGTCAATTCACTTGAACCCCATAAACGTTAAAAAATATCCCTCCCAAATATGTATCGGATTAACTATTAATTTTATAATTCAAGAAAACCTTTAGTCTATAGGCGAATATAGAGAATATCTTGAAGAAACTAATTATTCCTTTAGTGATAGGTTTAGGCCTTTGTGCAATCGGAATATTTCTCGCGCTTACATTTCTTCCATTAATTCCGCCATCTATCAAATACGACATTTCTGTTGATCCCATCATTGTAAAAGATAACATGGGAACGGAGACACATGTAATGATCAAGAATACCGGAATTGAAACACTCACAAATGTTACTGTACATTATGGTGGAACTGCAAGACCAGACTTTATTCCAATTCTCAATCCCGGTGAAAAGGTATCGCTTTCGCCGCCTGATGGAAGCGATCTAAAGGAAGTAAGGGTAACTGCTGCACAAGGAATAGACGTAATAAAAGAATATAGAAGTCCAGCAAGTGCTCCTTTTGTCGGCAATTCGGGTTTTGGTGGCTAGCTTTCTAAATAATAATTCAATCCAAAGATGACCAGAATAAAAAAAGATGTATTTTCATGGAATAATTCGCCATTAAGAAATCAATTAATTATTGCCAATTTAACATTCTCAATTTCATTGTAATGATTGTTCTTTAAGTTAGAGGAGATCTTTCGCTAAAATTGAACTTGGCCTTTATCCTAAAAGCTTTCGATACAAGCCATTGTGCTTGATCTGCTCTGAATGAATTATTACAGCGGGAACAGAAATAATCTGGATTTGGTGACAAAGATTTGATCTCTTTTACAAATACCGAACCACATCTGTTACAAGAGATTTCTTTCATATTATCAAGAGACATAACTTCTCCTTGATTTTCAAGATTATTCAAGTAGGCAAGTGTCCGTTCTGGCTTGGCATTACACATTTCACAAATTTTGTTTATGCTTATAAAAGATGAGCTGATTGCAGATTTAATTATTTTACTTATCTCAGCGTCCTTATTTTCTATAGCGTTTCTTTCTCCTTCAACTGCACTCATGGCCTCTTGCAAATTGGACAAGCGAAGAGGTTTTTGAATGTAAAAATATGCACCTCTCATAACCACATCCTTGACCACCTTTTCATTTCTATCCAAGGAACTGATAATAATACTACTTGTCGTAGGCTTTATGGACAGTATCTTTGTTAAAATTTATACAGCATACAACCAAGTAAAATGGCAATGATGGAATACCTTAGGTATCTAGCCTACTTTGAACA
>CAZIHN010000073.1:0-6097 GCA_964538845.1 uncultured Nitrosopumilaceae archaeon
TTTGAATTTAAAATAATGACACTCTCATAACCACATCCTTGACCACCTTTTCATTTCTATCCAAGGCAGTTAGAATAATAATTTTTGTAGTAGGCTTTATAGCGAGTATCTTTGGCAAAATGTCATCAGCATTCAAATCAGGTAAGTTGCAATCAAGAAATACCGTAGGTATTCTACCTAATTTTACAAGTTCTTCAAATTTTTGTATACCTTCTTTTCCCCAATTTGAAATACTGATATTGTTGTATCCAAGGGTGGTTAGAAATTCTTCTATTACTCTGGAGATAGCCATACTATCTTCTATTATCAAAATTGGATTAGAATACCCTGTTTTGTTTTTAGGAAGTGATGTTGTTTCTGCCAACTATAATCTGTCCTCATATATTATCATCATACCCGACTCTAAATATCTCAATAATTGAGTGATTTTCAGAGCCCTGGTTGCTCTACCATAAGCCATATTCCTTCCGACCTCTGGCTAAATCATATCCCAGCTTCATTGTAATCATATTTTCCAAAAATCGAGATAAATAGGGTTGTATGTCTGTGTTAGGAATTACCAATTTCCTGAAATTTTAGTATTCAGAAATTGACCTAGAAAATTACTGACATTATGATTAGACGAAAGTTGACTAAGATTGTTAAAAGGAAAATTCTGAACTGGTTTATATGGCCAGAACGTATATTGTGACACTCAGTTTAGTAATATTGGCTGGACTTATGTCTCAAACCTCAATGGGTCAAGAGGTAAGAAACTGCGAACCACACAAGATCTGTGTTCTTCCAGGAGATTATCTCAAATTCTCTGAAAATACCTTTGGGAAGAACATGACTAATACATACAATTTTGGAAATTTTGTTGGCCCAGATATGATAAGCTTGAATTTGACGTCAGATACCTACAATGATACAACGACGATTGATCCTATTTTGAACCTAAGAAACAATACCCTCATCTACGATAATGGAAAGCACCAGAGTTTTCTTATGATGATGCCATTACCTCTAGGACCAAAGTGGATAGGACAATCTCAATTCTCTGATGAGGTGATAAATTTTAACGGTATAAATAGAACAACTATTGGACATCATGTACATACAACAACCACATCAAGTGATGTAAACCTTGACAAAGAAACTGGAATCATGTTAAATTTTGCTGCTTTTTCTACAGCAAAGGTGTTTGATAAAACGATAACTCGAGGTGTTTCTTTTAAATTACTTGATACCAACATTATACCAACTTCGCATATAGAGACGCCGAATTCTACGACGTCGCAAATCCCTCAATGGTTAAAGACAAATGCAAAGTTGTGGTCAGAAGGTAGCGTTAGTGATAGTGAATTCACACAAGGGATTCAGTATCTTATCAACCATGGGGTTTTGAAAGTTCCACAAACAATGAATACCACAACACAAGAATCTCAGATTCCCAAGTGGATTAAAAGCAATGCAGGTTGGTGGGCGTCAGGTGAAATATCAGACCAGGAATTTCTCAAAGGGATTCAGTATCTTATAAGTAATGGAATTATTAAGTCCTGAATGTCTTCGTAAACATTGAAGATTAAAAATTAACTCATCTTTTCTATTTTTATTCAGTTTTACTTAATAATCAGCTTCTTTTGGTAAAGCATTCCAAATTAATGCTTAGCTATTACATTAGTGCAGAAATGACGTTCAAAGAGATATACTGCTACGATTGCAGAGAATCCTTGGGAGAATATAATGAAAAATATTATTCTAAAGGAGCCCTCTATGATATCATTCTTCTAAATCGAGATTCACAGGTTCATAAACACCATGATATATCTATTCATACCTTTAGAAAAGGTAGGAAAGGGATATCAAAACATCGCGGGATGAATAAAATTTCCCAGAGCATTCTCTCAATCCCGGTACAAATTAAAAAATACATTTCAACGGTTTTGCATGCAATCGTATGAATTTCATTTGAAAATAAAGGAATCGCGCTCTTTTTCTATAAATAATTACTAGGATTATTCATTAGTCATGAATTGGGTGATCTAGTTGTAATGATTTTTCCACAATCATTACATTCAACAAGGTTTTGCTCCCTCTTAACATTGTCAGAACCGCATCTTATGCAAATAAGGATATACTTCCTAGAGTTTTTAATTCCAAAAAAGTTTACAAGGTCAAATTTTGAATCTGACACCATTTTTCTCTAGTACATAGTGTACATACCATAGGATTTAAACTCAAGGTATACAGAAAGTTCCAACTGCAAATTTTAGGGCTAACCTGAACCCTTCTAATCTTCGTTAACAACGAGGTTTAACTTAGTCTTATAAACACTGGCTATGTTTCTTACCGAAACATTACTTACTCCACATGCTTTTGCAATCTCAGCCTGTGTTTTTTTCTCTCCACCAATACAACAAGATAGATAAATTGCTGCTGCTACTAGTGACATTGGATTTTTTCCGGTTGAAAAGCCATTTTTTTCTGCCTTTAATATCAAGTCTTGAGCAAATCTTCTTGTCTTCTCACTTGCATCAATCACACTGCATATCCTAGTAACAAATTCCAATGGGTCATACGGTACTAATCTTAAGTCTAAGCTTTTGACCATAATCCTGTATGCCAAAGCAAGATCGCCTTTTCTGAGATTTCCAGCTTTTGCAATATCTTGTAGAGTCCTTGGAGTGTTAGTCTTTCTGCATGCAATATAGAGTGCTGCATAGAGAATAGATGCTATTCCTCTCCCTTGAGTCAGTTTTCTTGCAACAGCTTTCCTGTAAATGTATGCAGATTCCTCAATAACATTATTTGGAAGAGAAAGTTTCGAACCAATTGAATCTAGGAGAACAAATGCTTGCTTTAAGTTTCTGTCATTACCTTTAGATTTACTTCGATTGTCCCAAATTCTAAGTCTATTAAACGTATTTTTCATATACCCTGACAGGTTATTTCCCGATGCATCCTTGTCTGCAATTCCTATTGATGTTGCCAATCCCATATCATGAATGGCAAGACTTGATTTGCTCCCAGTTCTACTTTTCTCACTAAATTGTTCCAAATCAAATGACCGACTCTCTGTTCCCATATTGTCAATTTTTTCTATAAGTACTTGTCCGCAGCTTGCGCAAAGAATCTCACCTGTATTATTATCTGTTACCACTGGACCTCGTGCACAAGAAACTAATTTACACTTGTCAAAAATTTCATTTGGCATTTGCCCTATAATAGGTCAGATTTAACTAATTAGTAATTTGCGAACTCTACGAGGGTTATTCGGGAGTAGGCACAGCTAATTTCTCATTCTAATTTTATAGAATTATATCATTAATGAATACAATTACAAATCAATTACTATTCCCAATTATCCAAATATTTGAGGCAATAATTACAAATTGGATATTCATTTTCATCCGCATAAGATGTCTTACATCTCTTGCACATCTTTATGGTCATTACTACTATACCTCATGCTTACACAAAATGATTTAGATACTATTCTAGTAATTTTTTCTTAAGCATGATAATTCAAAGTGATTTCTAGATAATCAATTGATTCCTTCCCTTCTCTCAATTCTTCTATCCTAGTTTTCTATTCCGCTTTTTGCACTTTGTTACAGATTAGAAAAGATATTTCATTTTAATTATGTCAATTTGATCGTAGCATTCTTTAACATCTTTGTTGAAAAACAATTTTTCCAATTGAGAATGGTTTTAAAGGAAATGATGAATAAGGAACAAGATTTCTTATCCTTTAATGGCCTCAATCCCAACTTTTGTGGGTTCTGGAGCATAGTCTAGGTCATAATCTACTTCCTTACATTTATCACACTGTCTTACGACTATGACCTGACAATCGAAATTTTCGATGTCCTTGTAGGTTTCTTTTAGAATAATTAGTGATTTCTTTGTTCCCTTATTGCACTTTTCACATGGTTTATCAGGTGCCATCTTTTTCATTGCGATTTGCATTGGTTTTACAAGATTTAATATCTCTTCCGCCTTGATCAACTAAAAATAAACTATCAAACACAATAAGATAAAATCCTCTCTAAAGTTAAACAAAAAAATAAAAAATGAAAAGTATTTAGTTTCTTTTTTGCCAGGTAGATACCCAAGAATTGACGATGTTATGATTTAACTCAGAAAAGGAGTTCGTAGTATCGCTTACTGCCTTTGTTGTTTGTCTCGCGGCATCCAATACGGCAAGTAATACCTTACTCTGCACATCAATTGCTTTGACAATACCATCCGTAATATCATGGAAGATTTTTGCCGATGCCTCTGGTGTCCTATTATCAAATCCCATATGGTGTGTAAATTCTTGTTGGTTCGCCATAGCGGAACTTACAAAGTTTGTCCATGCTGCAAAGTACTCTTGGGAAAGATTGGCCATTGATTGAACATATGGCGGCATTGTCTTTTCGATGTTACCACGAATCTTCTCAAAGCTCTGTCTTGATTCTGTGTAGATATCTCTTGTCTCTGTGTGAGATTCTCTATGATCATTGTTTGATCTGCTCATGAAGCCTCTTTATTGGTAACCCTATATATAGTAATTGGTAATCATTGGTAATCATTACCATTAGTCTAATTCGCTTTATATATAATTAAATAAAACAACAAGATATTACAAAAATTAGTTCAAATTAGAATTTTGAAAACAAAAATGTAGATAAATAAATTAGATTGACTGGTTCTAACTATACATCGACAATATTGGGAAAAACAATAGAGTCGATTCTTTGCATATGTTTCATCATACCATCATAGTCTCCTGTAACTGCCTTTAGTTTCATACCTTCTATTTCACAAATAATCTTCGATATACAATCTTCAAATGACATGGTATGCGTCATTGTTCTACCTTCTTGTATATGTTTCATCATATCATAGTGTTCGGATAAGAACTATAAGAAATTGTTCTGCCAAAAATGGAAATACGTTGCTGTTAGAAATATTGAGAAAAGATGTCTTATAATGATGTCATCAGGCTTCAATCTATGACACATATTTTAAAAATCTAAAACTAGGGATTTTAACACGATTCCTACTCCTTTTAGTATCTTTTTGCCTTGTGGACTTGATCGGATTATAGGTAACAAGGTTCAAACCTTCTCCATTTCCTATCATATATTGTAGTCATAACAGACATTATCTGAAAAATTATATATCAATTCTAGATGTTCTTGCCACAAAAATGTTGAACCGAGTACAAATTTTATTTGATTTAAAAAGTATACAAAGAACAAAACCATCATAAGTTTTAAACCCCAGAATTGTGCCATGTTACCATGATATCAATGCTCTTCATATTCAATAATCGGTTTAATCCATTTTTACAAGAAATTTACAAAAGACAAAGTAACTCGCAACGTTTCTAGTACGTGCAATAGCGTTGATTTTCTATCCCGATAAGAGTCAGGGTTGATTTTATCATCTGAATTTTTCTTATTTTCCATACTATTGCTTTATGTAATTCTTCTCGTGACGATGATTCTATCTCAGCCATGATATCATATGCACCCATGATTCCATGTACTTCTTTTACACCTGGAATTATTTTTAGTTCGTCTATTACATGTTTTTCAGAGCCAGTCTCACAATTGGCCAAGACATATGCTTTTACCAATTATTTTATTATGGCGTCAAGACATTTCAAAGATTCGATTTTACGATTCTAATGCTTTACTTCTAATTCTTTAGTACTATAGAATCTAACTCTAAGAAAAAAATTAAGAATTAAGAAAAAATTAGGTTTTATTTGTTTACAATCAAATATGATATTTTTTAGATTTTAACTTGGATGTGATAAATTTTTGTTATTCAAAAATTACTTATGTTATGAGTGGTCTTCCACATTTTGAACAACGTATATGGTACATCTCTAGATATACCTGTTCTGTTGTATCTACTTCGATACATTGTTTTCCGCCTTCCTTACACAGATGACAGAATTCTTTTTTCGTACTATAATAATGGCTTTTCTTTCATATAAAATTTGTTCAAAAATTAGAATGGGTGTATTAATCTTTAAGTTGAATCTTCTAGAAATTCTAGTTGCTAATATCCAAGTATTGAGAAAATTTGTTGAATGTATTTGGTTTGGTCATTGTCA
>CAZIHN010000074.1:0-6049 GCA_964538845.1 uncultured Nitrosopumilaceae archaeon
CCGTACCATACGGTAAGATGGACGATTTAAGATTAGAAAATCTAGATGGGGTAGGACCCGTAACTTCCAAGAAGCTTGGCGATGCAGGAATTCATAACATACTGGATCTTGTTGTAAGAGGACCAGTAGATATATCAGAAATTACCGGTATGGATCTTGAAGTTGCTGTAAAACTAGTAACCAAAGCAAGACAGCAACTAATTGACAGTGGTCAACTCCACAAAGAATTTGTCAGTGCTACTGAGATTTATAAAAGAAGGCAAGACATAGGAAAGATCTCGACTGGAACCAACTCTCTTGATACACTCTTTGACGGAGGAATTGAGACACAAGCAGTAACAGAAGTTTATGGAGAATTTGGTGCTGGCAAAACACAACTTTGTCACACTTTGTGTGTACTTGTCCAAAAACCAAAAGAAGAAGGTGGACTTGATGGTGGAGTCTTATATATTGACTCAGAGCACACATTTAGGCCAGAAAGGATTGTCTCAATCGCAAAAGCAAAAGGACTTGAACCCGAAAAAGCTCTTGACAGGATTATTGTAGCACGAGCTTACAATAGCGCTCATCAAGAATTAATCCTGCAAGAAGCAGGTCCTATAATTGAAGAGAATAAAATAAAATTAATTGTTGTAGATTCTGCAGTGGGATTATTCAGAGCAGAGTTCCTTGGACGAGGTACTCTTTCTGTAAGACAACAACGACTAAACAAATTCATGCATCTACTTTCTAGAACTGCTGAAACATACAATATTGCGGCAATAGCTACAAACCAAGTTCAATCATCACCTGATTCGTTCTTTGGTGATCCGACACGACCAGTAGGAGGAAATGTTGTTGCACATGCTTCCACGTATCGTGTTTACCTTAAGAAATCAGGTAAGAAAAGAATTGCAAGAATGGTTGACAGTCCACATCATCCAGAACAGGAAGTTCTCTTTACTGTCACTGAAGGCGGTGTTGCTGATCCAGAAGAGGACAGTAAGAAGAAAAAGAAAGAAGAATCTGAGGAATAGGTCAAAGAATGGAAGACTAGTCCCCTAAAACACTTTTTTCTTGGATGGCCAGCAAGTATTAAATTAAGGTCATCAGAAGTCTTAGCTAATATGACTACTAAGAAACCCAAGGGTCGTTCACACGGATTTATGCATAAATCACGGTCAGTAATGACTAAAGACAAAGTCAGAGGGGTCAATTTTCTACTAAGAGAATATCAAGTAGGAGACAAAGTATTGGTAATCATAGATCCTTCTCAACACAAAGGACTTCCACATAGAAGATACCATGGAAAAGTAGGGACAATAAGTGTTGTCGGTCGTAGAACCGTTGAACTTGCGGTTAATCTTGGGAAAAAGACAAAAACCTTAATCACTAGGTTAGATCATATAAAACCATTTGGTGTTTAAAAAATGGAAGAAGTAAAGAAGAAACAAGCAATTTCTATCCCAGAGGTTAAAGAAATTATGGAAAAAGTTGATCAAGAATCAATGGATCAAATACAACGATGGACATATGATTACGTTACCAAGTTTTCGAAAATTGATTCAAAAGACGCAAAGAAACTCAAACAACAACTTGTTAAAGAATGTGGCATATTGGAAGAAGAAGCGGTAGAAATTGTGAATAATCTCCCAAATACTGAAGCTGAACTTCGAGCATTTACCTTTGGTTGGAAAAAATTGATTCTTGCAGAGACGCTCGACAAAATGCTAAAGATAATCAAGGAGAACGCGTAGATTTAGGAGCAGAGTTTTCTTGGAGAGGGCTCAAACTAGAAAGTATGAAGAGTACGCATACGTATTAGATTTTATCACAAGGGGAAAGTCAACAACTGTAAGAGGTAGAGATGGAATAATAGTGACTGCTCTTGGCGAAGAAAGATTAACTATTCTTGAATTATTGGCAATGCCAAACTCCACTTTCGAGATAGGAGAGCGAGTTTACATAGGGAAAGAAGGTAGAACAAAGATTCTTTCAGTTCTCGGTAGACTGGAATATAATCAAGTATCACCTTCCTCTCAAAGTGAATTAAATTCAGTAGTAGAAAAAATTGTAGCACAAAACGAGCAGCGATTCATAGATTATCTTAATAATGCTCAACCACTTACTCCAAGAATTCATGCTTTGGAGCTAATTCCAGGTATTGGTAAAACCTACATGAAGATAATGTTGACAGAAAGAGAAAAAACAAAATTTGTCGACTTTAAAGACCTGCAATGAAGAGTTGGGCTCCAAGAACTACCAAAACAAATCGCAAAAAGTAGCATCGAAGAGATAACAGAAGAAACAAGTATGAATCTCTTTGTTAGAAAATGAATAAGCGAAGATCACTTGGTCAGCATTTTCTCATTTCTAATTCAATTGCAAAGGAAATAGTCAACTTTGCTCAAATTGAGAAGGAGGACATTGTGCTTGAACTAGGAACAGGGAAAGGTATTCTTGTACCTTATCTTTGTGAGAAGGCAAAGCAAGTTATCTCCATCGAGAAAGATACTATGTTATATCATGAAGTAAAACGGAAATTCTCAGCCATTCCAAATCTTGTCCTAGAACACGGAGATGCTTTTAAAACTAGTCACGAATTTACCATTTTTGTATCCAATCTGCCGTATTCACAGAGCCGTAAAGCTATAGAATGGCTTTTGCAAAGAAAGTTCAAACGTGCAATAATAATGGTTCAAGAAGAATTTGCCCACAAACTGTTTCTCACAGAAGGGGGAAAAGAAAGAAGGGCCATATCTGTACTTACTAGCGATTGTATGAACATTCGAAATCTTTTGAAAATAAGAAAAACAGACTTTAGCCCATCTCCATTAGTAGATTCTGTAGTGTTGGAAATCTCTCAAAAAAAACAGCTTTCAGGTGACATGGTGCGGGCAGTACATAGACTATTTTCTTTTAAAAGGAAAACCATACGACAAATCGGAAAAAAAGTAGGCATTAGTATTAACTCTGATAAGAGATTAGAAGATTTCTCAGCTAGGGAGATAATGGAAATTGCAAAAAAAACTATTGGATAGCTATTACAAACCAGCAGAAGATACATTTTTTATTGCAGATTATTTGAAAACTCAAAAAGGAAAAATTGCACTTGACATAGGAACAGGATCAGGTTTTCTTGCGCATTTGTTATCTAAGAATTTTGATTGTGTTATAGCAACTGATATAGATATTTTGGCATTGAGGAAGGCGCATGAAATAATTGATAATTGTATTTGTTGTAATGCAGCTGATTCTTTGCACACAGACTTTGACCTAATAGTATGTAACTTGCCTTATTTACCATCAGAAAAGCTTTCAGATATTTCTGTAGATGGATTAAGAGAAGGAATAGAAATACCAACTATCATTATAAAGTCTGCATATGAAAAAATCAAAAAAAATGGAAAGCTAATATTTCTGACATCGTCACTTGCAAACTATAATCTGTTATTCACGGAAGCAGAATCGCTTGGATTTACAGTCAAGGTAATTGATAAAAAAAGGCTTTTCTTTGAAGAATTGATACTTGTTGAATGTATCAAAAACTCTTGATTTTTGCCAGAATGATTAAACATTACTAATAAAAAGTACATCTCATTTATTTGGAATTAAGGTATCTCAATATCGTTGAGAACCGAGTATATGTTGTTCACACTTGCCTTACTCACAGTTTCTTGCTTTGCTCTTCTAGAAACTGCTCAAGGAGCTGATACTAAAGTGATAATAACAAATGAAACCTCAAAGCATTGTATCCCGTATCCATCATGTTACCAACCTTTTCAAGCAAACATAGCAGTAGGTGATACTGTTACATGGATAAATCATGACAATAAGACTCACACAGCAACTACAGGTACAACAAACAATGGTCCCATTGGGGTTTTTGATAGTGGTTCTATATTGCCTGGACACTCATATACACAATTTTTTGGAACTGTAGGAAAGTATCAATATTATGACAAGATTGACATGTGGCCATCAGGTGTAATTTTTGTATCAAAAATTGCATCATATGTTCATCTTGCATGGGTCCAAAACTCTTTGACAGTAACAAAACAAAACTACACTTCAAATGGCGTTGTCATAACCAAACAAATTCAAAATACAGGTAATTCTGATGCTAGCTCCATATTATTTAGACTCAAAATAAGAAACCAATCAAGCTTTCAATTCTATGATAATATAGTTAAAGTTAATGTTCCTGCTCAACGTATTGTACCAGTAACATTCTCTTGGAATAATCCACCTGATGGAAAATACAATCTATTCTTCGATGCTGATGCAGCTAATGTTGGTGGTGGTGTGAACACAACTAATGCCACTTCAGTAGAACTCATTTCGATTCCAACCAGTCCTGCTAGCCAGCAACCTAACATTATTCAAAAAAACTTTACTTTAGATACTACAAAAATTCCAGAGTTTGGTCTGACTTCCTATATCATTCTGACAATCTCAGTGGTTTCTATTATCATATTTTCTTCAAGAAATATGAAAATCATGAAAATCAGATTATTTTCTTAATTTGCTTTTAGCAAGATCAGCTATTACTTCAGCCATCTTTGAGGTAGTAGAGTTACCTCCTAGATCATATGTGACATGTTTACCTTCATTAATTATCTGTTCTGAGGCGTCAAAAATTGCGTCTCTTATATGTGATTCACCAAAGTAATCTACCATCCAAGCTCCAGACAAGATTGCGGCAATTGGATTAACCTTATTCAGTCCCTTATATTTTGGTGCACTCCCGTGGGCTGGCTCAAACATGGCATAGGAGTCACCCATATTTGCCGAATAAACATTTCCAATCGAACCAATACTACCTGATGCACATTCTGATATTATATCCATGAAAAGGTTGGTGCTAACTAGTATAGAGTTATTGAATCTCTCAGGATTTTTTACCAATTGTTGGGTCATATTATCGATATAATATTCTTCGATTTGCATTTCTGGGTAATCAACCATTGCCTTTTCCACCTCGCTCCAAAAAATTCCATCAGTCTCTTTAAGAATATTTCTCTTTGTTATAGGAAAGATCTTTTTGATATTTTTTTGTCTAGCCCAAGAGAAAGCTGCTTGTACAATTCTTTGGCAACCCTTTCTGGTGGTCTTTCTTATTGCTATAGCAGCATCGTCAGAGATTTTAAATTCAATCCCAGAGTATAATCCCTCTGTAGCTTCCCTGAAACAAATAAAGTCTAGTTTTCTATTAGGTGAAAGTCTATCATATGTCTTAATTGGTCTAATGTTGCTATACAGTTGAAATTTTTGTCTTATAGTTACTGCTACACTTCTTGGTGCATTAGGCCTGGGAATTGTTGTTGTAGGTCCCTTGTAACATGCATCGCTTTCTTCTAATAATTTCATGGTAGAATCTGGGATGTAAGTAAGTCCTCCATGTTTTTCCCAATGTTCTGAACCTGCTTCACACAATAAAAGTTCACTTTGAGTATTGCATGATCTTAAGACATGCAACATTGCATCAACAAGCTCTGGACCAGTGCCATCACCCTTGATTATAGCAGCTTTTTTTCCCAAGTAAGCCAAGTGATAGATCTAGTATATTTAACTTTAACTAGAAAGTGAACCTAAAATTTCAAATTCTTTCTACATTAAAACTACATCAACACATTTTACGATATTTTGGAATGAAAATATAGAAATTTCATGCATTCAAACTAAGACTATCTTCGATGAAGAGATTTTTGTTTGATCTGTGGTTAAGATATACGAGTTGTAATCCTTAGTAACATTATTAGTAAGTTATCTCTGAATAAAGAATTAAAAAGTAATATCAAAACCTCTAAAAAATTCTCTCAGTTTGATTAAGATAAGTAATAACTATAACAGAAATCATGGCTATGCAGGATTATATTTTTTTTAAAATGTGTAACATAATTAGGAATAAGCAAATAAATCAGAGAACTCGAAACAATTACTGTTAAGGACTATTGATCTATCTCATTGAACCGTTCCAAAGTTATAATAACAGTTTAAATTTCAGCACCTCTGTGCGGGGGTCGCCTAGCCTGGTAGGGCGTGGGATTGCTAATCCCATGTCCGCAAG
>CAZIHN010000075.1:0-6006 GCA_964538845.1 uncultured Nitrosopumilaceae archaeon
ATATTCCTGATAGCTTTTAAGGTAATTGCCCTTACCTTGCCGATTCCAATTCTATAAGATTCTCTAAATATTGGAGAATGGGAATTCAAAATTTCACCATCATTCTTTCTCTTTTGCAAATAATTTTCTAATGATGTGCTTGCCTCTGGAGTAAGAAATCCTACATATTCTTCCTTTTCTCCGCCGTAAAATGTTACCATTTTGCAACAATCAGGCATTTCGGTAACATTCCTAATTGACAGAATTGGTACCGCTCCAACTCTACATCCCGTCGATGCCATTAAGTGAATTATTGCCTTGTTTCTAGGTGAAGTGGTAAGGTCTAACATTCTCTTTATTTCCTCGTTAGTATAAGGCATTCCTCCCTTTAGCTTCTTTCTTGAGGGCGTCATTTTGCGGATCTTTTTGAAATTTAGCACCTTGTCATTCATAGAGAAGAAAAGCTCTATTCCTGAGATCTGGGCATCAATATAGCTCTTGGACAACCCTTTAGCTTTTAAAGATAAGATATAATCTTCAACCATTTCTTGAAGTGCCGAAGCCCTTAACTGCAATAATCCATTTGGCACTTTGATTTTTACAAATTTTAAAAAATATTTTAGATACCTATCATAATCCTTTCTTGTCTGTTCTGTTCTTATGCCGCCATAGAATCGAATAAGGCTTCTATCCATTGAATAATGATTAAAGTCCGACATTTTTTAACCCTGATATTGCCGATAGGCAAAGTTTTTCTTAGCCTATACTCCTAAATTCGCATGATTTGAGTTCAACGAAAATTGTGGTTTATGGTTTAAGCACTGAAGGGTATTCAATTGCCTGTCAAATGGCAATTAAAGGGGCTGATGTTTTTATCGTTGACGAGTCTGCTCATATGGCAATTTCGCTCAAGCCCGAGATAGCAAGAACTTATCCTAATGTTACATCATTAAAAGACGATGAACCATTGCTAGGAGTAGAGCCTATTGATGTTGCAATATCACGGTCTGAATATCTATTCTTTGCACCCAGAATTCGAAAAGCTGGTCAAGAAACTAAAATGGAGATTCATTCCAAATTCAAAGACGCAACGAGTTCTATAAAGAAAGGTGGGTCGGTAATATACAATCTTCCAACTGGGATTGGTGGAAATAATGAAACTATCTCACTTCTTGAACATGTTACAGGTCTTGAAATAGGAAAAGGCTTATCATATTTTTATTATCCTCTTACAAAAAGTAGTGTACCACAAATCATTGGTTCTTTCAATGCCAAGGTTGACGATAAATTGGCTAAATTACTAGAAACTGATAAGAAGGGAAAAAAGTTTGTATCGATTTCGTCAGGGGAAATCCTGCATGGAATAAATGTTCTGACTCAATTTGCTAGTTTATCGAGTATTTTGGAGGTATGTAAATTTGCTCAAGATACAACAACAAGAAGCGATTTGGCCTTTACCGATTATAAGGATCTTTTTCTTGATGACATGACTAATGGTTTGTACGACTTACGTTCACTTGGGACTTCAGTCGAGGGAGCTGGCACAATGATGTATTTGGTGAATGGCAGTATAAAGGGGATTGAGGGTTACGTTAAGAGATTAATAGATGAAATTCGTACTACACTAAAAAAGAATGAACTCAAAGCAAGCAGAACAAAAGTGGTTTTAGTTTGGAGCCAAGATTCCTATGAGATGCGAGGAGATAAGGTAGATATGTTAAATTCATTAGTTACAAAATTACGTGATTACATAGGTGATGTAGAAGTACATCAGGGACCTGCACTAGACATATTTCATAGCGACAAGACAACTATTATCGTTGCATGTTCAAAATTTGATTATGACAAGATCACAAAAAACGGTAAAGATTCTGACGTGATAATCATCAAGACAAATCCTCTATGTGAGATATTATAATAAGGGTAACATTATAAAAAAGGACAAAGAAATTGGCTAACACAAGTGATGAAAAATCTCAGGATGATTTTAAAGAAGTAGAACAGGATTTCAACGAGAACAATAACACAGAGTCAGAACAAAATTTAATGCAGGAGATGGAAAATCAGCTCGAAGAAGAAAGAGAGAGATCTTCTGCATACGAAAAAAAAATCAAGCATTTGCTTGCCGATTTTGAAAATTTGAAAAAAAGGTCTGAAATAGACATAAAAAATAGAGTTGATTCAATTATGGATGGAATTATTTTAAAATTTCTAGTAATCTATGATGATTTTATTCGCGCAAAAGAAGCAATGTCAAAACAAACGATAAACACCCAAGGGCTTGATGGGATCCTGAAACAAATGGATTCTCTACTCTCTGAATTAGGAGTAAAACCAATCGATGCAATTGGAGAAGTTTTTAATCCTTTATTGCATGAGGCTATATCGCTTAAGCAAGATCCATCTCTAGATGAAAACACGATTATTGCTGAACTGCGTAAAGGATATATTTTGAAGGACAGAGTTATTAGACCTAGTTTAGTAGAAATATCAAAAAGAAATATCATGGAGACAAATACAAATGGCTAAGATTATTGGTATCGACTTGGGTACAAGCAATTCTGCTGCAGCAGTTATGATGGGAGGAAAACCAACACTTATCCCAGCAGCAGAAGGAACTACAGTTGGAGGCAAGGCATTTCCATCTGTTGTGGCATTTACTAAAGATGGTCAGCTTCTAGTAGGGGAACCAGCCAGGAGACAAGCTGTAACAAATCCTGAAGGTACTATTGTAGCTGCAAAAAGAAAAATGGGAACTGATCATATTTTTAAAATATATGGAAAGGAGTACAAACCACAACAAATTTCTGCTGATATCTTGCAAAAGATAAAGAGAGACGCAGAGGCATTTATTGGTGAAAAAGTTGAAAAGGCTGTCATTACAGTACCTGCATATTTTAATGATAATCAAAGACAAGCAACAAAAGATGCTGGTCAAATAGCAGGTCTTGATGTTGTAAGAATAATAAATGAGCCCACCGCTGCTTCTCTCGCATATGGACTAGACAAATCTAAACAAGAAATGAAGTTAATGGTGTTTGACTTAGGAGGAGGTACACTTGATGTGACTATAATGGAAATGGGAGGAGGAGTCTTCGAAGTCATGAGTACTTCAGGTGATACACAGCTAGGTGGCACAGATATGGATAAAGTAATGATTGAATACATCGTAGACAATTTTAGAAAGACATCTGGTATCGATATTTCAAAAGATAGTGCTGCTATGGTTAGAGTGCGAGAAGCTGCAGAAAAGGCAAAGATTGAACTCTCATCTGTCTTTGAAACTGACGTTAATTTACCATTCATAGCATACGATTCATCAGGGCCAAAAAATCTAGAGTTGAAGATAACTAGGGCAAAGTTTGAGGAACTCATTAACCCAATAGTGGAGAGATGTAGACCTTCTCTGATGAAGGCTTTGGAAGATGCTAAACTTTCTCCTAATGATGTGAGTAAGATAATCCTAGTGGGTGGACCTACACGGATCCCATTGGTTAGAAAATTCGTTGCAAGTGTAATGGGGAAGGACCCTGAGGCAGGCGTAGATCCAATGGAAGCAGTTGCTTTAGGAGCAGCTATTCAAGCAGGGATTATAGCTGGTGAGGTTACAAGTGATATTGTACTTCTAGACGTCACTCCTCTTACTCTTGGAGTAGAAGTGCTTGGAGGACTGCGAGAACCTATTATAGAAAGAAATACAACTATTCCAACATCAAAAGGAAAGGTTTTCACCACTGCAGCAGACAATCAAACGGCTGTCACCATCCATATTGTACAAGGGGAAAGACCTATGGCTTCTGATAATGTGTCACTTGGAAGCTTTAACCTTTCTGGAATTCCACCAGCATCAAGAGGAGTTCCTCAAATTGAAGTGAAATTTGACATAGATGCAAATGGTATACTAAATGTCACTGCTAAAGATCTGGCTACTCAGAAAGAGGCAAAAATAACGATCACTGCAAGCACAAAGTTATCTAAGGATGATATCGAAAAGATGAAAAAAGATGCTGATGTTTTTGCGGAACAAGATAAGAAGAAAAAGGAGGAAGTTGAAGTTAAGAATGAAGCAGAACAATTTCTCTATTCTACTGAAAAGTTAATAACAATTGATCTTAAAGACAAGATTTCTCAGGATCAGGGAGTAAAGGTGAGTAATGCAATGAAAGAACTAAAGGATGTTCTTGATAAAGGACCAGCAGAAATAAAACCAAAACTAGATGCACTAAAGAACCTAGTAAATGAAATTAGTACTGAACTCTACAAGAATGTATCTCCTCCGCCTGATGCCACTGCTTCCCAAAGTGGTGGAGAAAAAGGTGACCAAGCTTCGGGAGATTCAAGTGGCCAAACTGCAAGTGGCACTGCAAACTGATATTTATACAAGGTATTAATCTTATCAGATTATTATGAGTAAACGAGACTATTATGAGGTTTTGGGTGTTTCAAATAATGCTAATCAGGATGAAATAAAATCACAATATAGGAAACTTGCACTGAAATTTCATCCGGATAGGAACAAGTCCCCTGATGCAGGAGAACACTTTAAGGAAATATCAGAAGCATATGCTGTCTTATCTGACTCTGAAAAACGTAAAATCTATGACACTCATGGACACGCGGGAGTAGATGGCAGGTACAGCACCGAAGACATTTTTCAAGGATCTAAGGTCAATTTTGAAGATGTTTTTGGAAGTGGATTTGAATCAATTTTTGAATCTATCTTTGGTCGTGGTGGAGGATTTAGATTTGGAGGATTTGATTTTGGAGGTGTCGGAAGGCAGAGAGGATCAGATCTTGTTTATGAGACATCAATATCGTTAGAAGAGGCAGCCAAAGGAAAACGAGAAGAAATTGAACTTCCAAGAGTGATTGATTGTAATATCTGTAATGGTTCGGGATGCACACCTGGAACATCAATGAGGACATGCACTGTTTGCAATGGTCAAGGTCAAGTAAGAACATCTCGTAGTAGCGGATTTTCTACTTTTGTAACAGTCCAGCCATGTAATACATGTAGAGGACAAGGTAAAATTATAGAAAGGCCATGTTCAGCATGCAAGGGAGGGGGTAAGCAGAGATCCTCTCGAAAGTTTTCCTTTGAAATTCCTCCTGGAGTAGAAGATGGAGAATACCGAATCCAAGGAGAAGGTGAATCAGTTCAAAATGGCATTAATGGTGACCTAATAGTAAGAATAAGAGTAAGGCCACATGACAAATTCAAAAGGGATGGTTCTGACATTTTCTACGATGTAAGTATCTCCATGATTGATGCTACATTGGGTGGGACCATGATGGTATCAACGTTAGAGGGAACAGAAAAGCTAGATGTCGAACCAGGCAGCCAGCCAAATTCAATAATTAAGCTTAAAGGAAAAGGTCTTCCCCGTCAGAGTGGAAGAGGTAGAGGAGATGAATATGTCCGACTTGTAGTCAATATACCGGCTAAACTAGACAAATATCAAAGAAAATTACTCGAGGAATTACGCGATAGTTTGAAAGAGAAATAGTTATGCTTAAAATAGCACTTGATGTAGATGGAGTTCTTGCAGATGTAATAGAATCTTGGCTGGAATATAATAATAAAATTAGAAATATCATTGTGAAAACACAAATATCAGAATGGGACTTTTGGAAAGATCATAATATCAATAAATATGATTTTTATAATGAACTGTCAATCTGTTGGAAGTCCTGGCAAAAAATTCCACCCACAGAAGATAAATTATCAGAGGCCACAACAAAACTGGCAAATATTGGTATAGTGGATATTGTAACAGCCCGAGATGAATTTACACATAACTACGTGAAAGACTGGCTCAAATTCCATGAAGTAAAGTATAGAGATTACATCGGGGTTAGGGAAGGCAAAGAAAAATCAAGACTTGATTATGATGTCTTTATTGATGATTCCCCTAATAATGCTTCAGATATGTTAGAGGCAGGAAAATCGGTAATTCTTTATACACAACCTTGGAACATATCCTTCCACGATCCCGGCTTGACCTTGATATGCCCGACTTCGGCCAT
>CAZIHN010000076.1:0-928 GCA_964538845.1 uncultured Nitrosopumilaceae archaeon
TTTTCAAAATGGAATAAAAAATTTTCCAAATTCATGTCATTAAAAGACAAGATTGACAAAGAACTTGGTGAATAACTTGGTGAATAATTTCTATCGTATTATTTTTTAGAAAACCTTTTGGTTTCTATACCATCAGATTGTCTATCTATTCTAAGAGATATTTTTGAAAGATAATTGGAACAAAAGTTATCAACCTGATTTAGGTAATGGTTGGAGCTTATTCCCTAAGATTTGATTTTGGATAATCGTTATATAGTTGGCTTTGTAGTTTAAACCTCACGTCAAAATTAAAAGATGCCATTAGAAAATATTTACAGTTAGAACTTGTTTCTCTCACAGTAATTGCTATACTGATAATAGTACCACAATCATCGTTTGCAGAAACTGTGATTGGTAGCATACCTGTACAATATCCAGTAGGAATTACCTTTAACTCTAATAACCATGATCTATATGTCGCAAGTCAACTTGAAAATGTAGCAGTAATTGATACTGGAATTAACAATGTAATTGGCACAATACCAATACTTACTGCAGGTGAGCCATATGGGGCGGATTTTAACTCTGCAAACCAAAACATCTACATCACTGGCGATAACTCAAACATACTCTCGGTTATTAATTCTACAACAAACACCGTTATTGCCTCTTTACCTACTAGCTCTCATCCTCGCCACATTCTTTTTGATCCCTTAAATAACAAAATCTATGTTACCAATACCGCAGGTGTTTCTCCTGGGGCAGTTAGCGTATTTAATTCCATCACAAACACTTTCTCTGATTCCATAGCTGTGGGAAATAGTCCTTGGGGAATCGCTCTCAATCAAACAAATGGCAATATTTCTGTGGCCAATAGTAATGACAATACTTTCTCCCAAAAAAATTACCCATCAAATAATGTCATTTGAACCAATACATTAAGAAATGA
>CAZIHN010000076.1:938-5901 GCA_964538845.1 uncultured Nitrosopumilaceae archaeon
ATAATAGATGGCACTACAGATAATGTAATTGGCACCATGCCTGTAGGAAATGATCCTTTAGGAGTTGCATATGATAATTTGAACGGGTACATCTATGTGGCAAATGGTAATGACAATACTGTCTCTGTGATAAACAGTGTGACCGACACTTTAGTTACTACTATATTGGGAATAGGCAATATTCCTGAGGAGATTGTCTTCAATCCTGCAAACGGAAATATCTATGTAGTAAGTGAGGCAAGCAATGGCGTCAATGTAATAAATGGACTTACAAATACTGCGGGGGTAACGGTAGGTTTTGGTCAATTTCGCGGTATTACTGTTGATCCTACAAACAATCTAGTATATGTTACAAATCTTTCTTCTCAAAGTGTATCAATAATTTCAGGAATACCAACAGTTGATAATCCTCCCGTCCTGGGTCAGATTACTGCCCCATCTAGTCCAGTTCAAGTAAACAATCTTGTAACTGTGAACAATTCATTTACTGATGATCCTGATGATTCACATACAGCAATTTGGAATTGGGGAGACGGAACTAACAGCACTGGAACCATAACAGAGCTCGGTGGTTCAGGTACTGTTCAAGGTGTTCATGCATACACTTCACCTGGTGTTTATACTATCGCACTTACAGTAAACAATAACCATGGTCTTTCATCTACAGTGAACTTTACATATGTAGTAATTTTTGACCCAGATGGAGGATTCGTTACAGGCGGTGGATGGATAAACAGTCCACAGGGAGCATATTCTGAGAATACCGCATTAACAGGAAAAGCTATCTTTGGGTTTAATTCAAAATATCAACATGGAGCAACAATTCCTACAGGTGATACTCAATTTAACTTTCAAGTTGCAGGCTTGAACTTTAAATCTAAACAATATGATTGGCTTGTAATATCTGGAGCAAAGGCGCAATACAAGGGAACAGGCACGATAAACGGTCTTGGCAATTATAATTTTATTTTAACTGCTACTGATGGTCAGATAAATGGAGGAGGTAACGTTGACAAGTTTAGGATGAAGATTACTGATACTAATGATAATACGGTTTATGATAATATGATGGGCAATCCAGATTCCTCTAATCCAATTACCGCTTTAGCTGGTGGAAGCATAATTATTCACAACAATAACTGATTTTCTATTTATTCATGCCTAATGAAAAGCCAAACCAATTTTTCATGCAAAAATTGTAGTTTTGGAAATTAAATCTGGATTCTTGAATTAATCAGCTTGTTTTTAATACAGTTACAGATCCAGTACTACCAACACGTTCTGAATCACCAGAGAATGTGGCAGATATCGCGAGAGAACCTTAAAAACAACTAAATTTACGCACAAAATGAGCCAAAAGGAAGTGTCTTGGAGAGCGACTTTACATGGAAGAGACTTAACAAAGTAATGAGAGCAAAATAGAATGGTAGGGTTAAGAAAGGTAACTTTTTCGATACTAATCGCCTTCATTATCTCATTTTCTGTTCTTAGCTTGAGTCTATTTCTTTATCATTATAGACTAGAGGATGGAAAGTGGGTTTTGCAGGCTTCCGATTCAATGTTAAACCAAGAAAATTTTTACTCCCAAGTTTCAAATGTGAATCAGAAAAAGATCTTTCTTATTGGTTCTAGCCAAGTCGAGCCTCTTGATACAAATATTATTCGTGATGATCTCCTAAGAAATAACCTAAACTTTACTGTCTACAACCTTGGAATTGGAGGTGATATACCAAAAAACCGTGTGAAAACAATTGATTGGATAATTTCTGCAAAACCTGCAATTGTAGTATACGGAATAGCAGAAAGGGACCTTCCAACTTATGACTCGGCAGCATCAGACAAGCAGATTGACCTTATACAATCTCTTCCCCTAATTCAAAGTTGGATACCAGAAGAACAAAAATTTCAAGATGATTTCTTTTTTCTACATGCTCCCAAACTTGATCTTTTGACTTTTTTATTTGGTAATAATACCCTTCAGTATAGACCATTTTATCTTAATCCTAATAAATTTGCTAGATATCTTGAAAGTCAAAAATGGCCTGTCGCTAATGATACTACACTGGAAATACAGAGCCAACAAAGCCGCAAATATTTAATTTTCCCTTTGGAGAAAAATGTAGATTTTATTTCGTTAAAAACAATGATAAAAAAATTGCATGAGAACAAGATTGATGTTATTTTGTATATCACTCCACAAGATAGACATAGGTTGGAAAAGATACCCTATCCGGTACAATTCACCTATGCTCTGAAGAATATAACTAAGGAGTATCCATATCTTCCAATCTATTCCTTATGGGACAGATATGAGGATATGCATATTTGGAAAGACTATACACATGTCGTCAATAATTCACCCAAGTTCTTCAGGTTATACAGTGATGATATTGCAAAGATGATCTTAGAAGAAACTCCATCCAACTCAATGAACTCTCAATTGAATAATACCGATTATCCTCCAAAATTTGATTATGCCTTAGACAAGTATCAAAGGGCTTTGCAGTAATGTTATTCAATACCATTGATTTTGTAGTTTTTTTCATAGTTGTTCTAAGTGTTTTTATTCTAATAAAGAATAGAAGATTTCAGCATCTGTTTCTACTGCTAGCTAGTTATTTTTTCTTTTTTTATTCTAGTAATTATCTAATAGTACTCTTAATTTTCACAACCATCTGGGACTATTATTTTGGGAGTGCAATATGGAAAGCATCAACCACGAGAAGAAGAAAAATTCTCTTGGTTTGTAGTCTTGCAGGCAATCTTGGTATGTTAGGTTTTTTCAAATATGCAGATTTTACTATCAATCAACTAAACTTTTTAGGCCAGTCCTTTGGCCTGCATCATCAAATACCTCTACTCAATATCGCTTTGCCTATAGGAATATCATTTTACACATTCCATTCAATCACCTACACTGTAGGAATTTTTAGAGGGCAACTTTCTCCAACAAGATCCTTTTTAGATTACGCAATATTTGTTGCATTTTTCCCACAATTAGTTGCAGGACCTATATTGAGAGCAAAAGATTTCCTTCCACAACTAAGAGAGAAGATAGGTGGGCTTGAGGTTGGAACCAAACTCCGTCAAATCGTTATCACTAATGTCAATCTGAAGGTTGGTGTTACTCTCATGGCCATTGGCTTTTTTAAAAAAATGGTCATAGCAGACAATATTTCTCAGATGGTAAATGATGTTTTTAATGCTCCAATTGGAATGGAATCTTTTACAATTCTCTTGGGCACTATAGCTTTTGGTTTTCAGATCTTTTGTGATTTTTCTGGATATACTGATATCGCCCTTGGAGCAGCCACAATAATTGGTCTAAAAATTCCTATAAATTTCAACAAACCATACTTTGCAATCTCTCCTTCTGATTTTTGGAGAAGATGGCATATTTCCTTGTCATCATGGTTACGCGATTATCTGTACATTGGACTGGGTGGAAATCGCAAATCAAAGACTCGAACGTATCTAAACTTGTTTATTGTTATGTTTTTGGGAGGATTATGGCATGGCGCATCATGGAACTTTGTCATATGGGGAATGTTGCACGGTTTCTATCTTGCAGTTCACAAAATTGTCTTGGACAAGTTTCCATCATTATCTAGGGCAAATTTTGTCAAAACAAGATATGCCAGGATAATTTCTATACTAGTAACTCAATTTTTTGTCTTTTTGGCATGGATTCCGTTTAGAGTTTCAGACGTTAATTTTATGAAATATTCGATGGTAAAGTACCTTGTCTGGGATTTTCATGTTCATTCCACGGTTAATTTTATCATGTCACATAGATTTCCTATTATCTTGTTGATATCGTTCTTTATCTTACATTTTATTTCATACAAGATACCAGATTTGAGAGAAAGATTATCTTCTTTAAGCCTAAAGTATTGGAGCTTGCTCCTCTCTGTAATCATGCTCTGTGTTTTCTTTTCTTACGAAGGAAATCCAGAACAGTTCATTTATTTCAGGTTTTAACAA
Source organism: uncultured Nitrosopumilaceae archaeon (assembly GCA_964538845.1). Classification (GTDB taxonomy): domain Archaea; phylum Thermoproteota; class Nitrososphaeria; order Nitrososphaerales; family Nitrosopumilaceae; genus Nitrosotalea. The sequence continues at coordinate 4,923 of CAZIHN010000076.1, forward strand.
TAATTTGACCTTTCATCCAGGTAATTTTATTAAAATAAAAAATTATGATATCGAATTCAGTGAGAATTTGCATAAAAATCCTTAATTAATTTTTCAGGTAATACGTAGTGTTGGATCTTTTGTGGAGGTTTTGCTCTCTTGTTGTGGGATGAAGACAGATACGATAACAGATGGCAATTTATTGAAAACACACAAAGTTGGTTTAAAAGAAAAGACATGTTTTGGTTACAATTAAGCATCTTATCATTTGTTGCACTGTTTATTCTTGAAGTAATTCTCATCTTTACTTCACAGATAAATCATCTTTCAAGAGATAGCGCAGATTTTCTTGTTATTCCATTGCTGGGATTATATGCAATTACAATGTTTTGGAGAAGTGTAGAGCAATCAGTCCTTACATTTGCAGGCATTATTATGACCTACTTTGGAATTTTCTTTGTATATACCCCGGAAATTGTCCATGCACTTTCCTCACCAAAAATTGCAAACAAATTAGGTGTAGGCATCAAAAATTATGCTATAGTTAATCCAGTAGCAATCGCAGAGACTTTGTTTGTAATAGGAATGTTTGCTCTAGCTTTTAGTCTTGTAATTTCAATAAAGCCAGCATTTTTCAAACCAAGGAAACTTTGATCTCCCCTTTCAGTCAATGTTTGATAATTTTATCACTGATTACTAGATAGAGATTCTATTCTTCCACGATATTTTTCCTTGTAAAGGGTCTTACACGATGAACAACAGAAAAATCTCTCTTGATTGCCCACTTTTAATATGCTAGGTTTTGAGTGGGTAGGTCCATCACAGTAATCACATTTGATTTTCACAAGAAATTCCTTGTCCAATTTTATTTTGTGTTTCTTGAGTGCCTTAGTTTTGACATTGTCTAATCTAGTACTTGCCTCAACTTCTAATTTGCCAAGATCAATATCTAAAGAGACCCCGCGAATGAGGCCTATATTTACTAGTCTTTCATAATGCA
>CAZIHN010000077.1:0-5552 GCA_964538845.1 uncultured Nitrosopumilaceae archaeon
CTGAAGGTCAATATCTTGAACTAAAAGTTGAATCAACTGATGAGATTGGAAGGTTATCATTAGAATTCAATAACATGGCAAGATCTCTCAAAAACTCTATCGGAAAATTGGTGTATTTGGAAAAAAAATACAAGAGCCTGTTTGATAATTCGCCTGAATTGATTAGAACAATAGATACTCGGGGAATAATACTTGAATGCAATGAAGCTTACGCAAGAACTCTTGGCTATTCAAAGGAGGAAATTGTTGGAAAATCTATCTTTAATCATATTTCAAAAGAGAGTTATCAGAATCTTCTAGATTCTTTTACAGTTTGGAAAAAAGAAGGAAATGTAAAAAACAGAGAAATGTGGTTTGAGAAAAAAAATGGCGATACTTTTCCAGTGTTACTTAGTGCTACACCTCTTTATGATGAGAATGGAATTATGATTGGCAGCAATACTGTGATTAAAGACATGTCTGAAATTTTCCGCACAAGGTCAGAACTAGAAGACCACAAAAAGAAACGATTGTATGCAATTGGTGAGCTATCCGCTAGAATTGCACATGATCTGAGAAATCCGTTAGCAGTAATCTCACTTACTGTAAAACTTCTCAAGCAAAAAAACATCATTACAGATGAAAAATCCCTAGAGTACATCTCAAAAATAGAGCGTTCAACCTCAAGAATGACTCACCAGATTGATGAGGTGCTTGACTATGTTACCCCCAAACCATTACAAATTAGGGAATCAACATTATCTAAAATTCTAAATAATACAACTGAAAGAATTATTGTTTCTCCGGGAGTAAAGATAACCTTGCCTCAAAATGATTATACAATTCAATGTGATCCCGAAAAGCTAGAGATTGTCTTTGCGAATCTGATAACTAATGCTGCTCAGGCAATGAACGATAATGGTTCCATTATCATAAATGCAAGAGATGAATGTGAAAAGATCATAGTTGAGGTAAGAGATACAGGTCCTGGAATTCCTGATGATGTGTTGCCGAAAATATTTGATCCTCTCTTTACTACACGACAGATTGGTACTGGACTAGGGCTAGTGAGTTGCAAATCCATAGTAGAAAAACATCAAGGAACTATAACTGTAAAAACGATTCTTGGACAAGGGACAACCTTTGTGATAACACTCCCAAAAATTAATTCATAGATTCATAGCCAGACTATGGGCTTACAAGATCTGAACAAAAAGAAAGATGATTACAGAGATTCCCATTATTATCACTGTCATCCAGCCAAGTATATTGGAAAGCCTTCCGCTAGTTCTAGCATGAAGAATTTTTTTGTAACTCCCAATTTTCATTATAAATACAAGCAGGGGGACGGCGATTATTCCATTGATCACTGCTGCATAAATGAGCGCCTTAATTGGATCAAGACCTACAAAATTGATCCAAAGTCCTATTACAGTAGATGCTATGATAATTAAATAAAATCCCCTTGCCTGCACGAATTTTTTGCTCAAGCCTCCCTTCCATCCCAAAGTTTCAGATAATGCATATGCAGACGAGCCTGCTAGTACTGGGATTGCAAGCAGTCCAGTTCCAATTATCCCAAAAGCAAAAATTGTTTTTGAGATCTCTCCTGCGTGAGGAAATGATTTAACAAGAGGCTCTAATGCCTTTGCCGCTTGGTCAGCAGTAGCAATGTCAGTCAATCCATTTACATGAAGAGTTCCTGCACATGTCATTATGATAAACCACATGATCACCTGAGAGAATCCCATTCCTATTGCTACATCTGTTCTCATCATCTTGATCTCTTTATTTAGAATTTCTGGTTGGCCTTCACCAATTTCTTTTATCTTGTTTTTTGCAACATCTTCTTCAGCTTCTTCATAGGACTGCCAAAAAAAGAGATATGGAGAGATGGTAGTTCCAAACAGTGCAACAAATAACATTACAAAGGAAGGGGAAAATTCAAAATGAGGAACTATAGTTGCAGTCAATATTTCCGTCAAATTTCCACCAACGATAACTGCAGTAATCACATAAGCTAGGAGACTCAAGGTTAGGAATTTTAGTATAGTTACATATTTTTTGTATGGCACAAACACCTCTGCGCAGATAATTATAGCAATAAAAAGAATGGTTACAGCTATGATTGGAAATTCCGGTAATACAAGCTGAACTGAAGCAGACATTGCCCCGATGTCTGCACCAATGTTTATTGTGTTTGCAATAAGCAGGAGCCCTATTATTGGATAAACTGCTTTTTTAGAATATCTCTTTTTTATAATACCAGCCAATCCGTCACCTGCTACTAGTCCGATACGTGCACAGATTTCCTGTACTGCTATCATCAAAGGTAGCTGAAATAGGACCAACCAAAGTGTTCCAAAACCAAACTGGGCACCAGCTTGAGAATATGTGGCAATCCCAGAAGGATCATCATCAGATGCTCCAGTTACAACACCTGGTCCAAGATTCCGAAAAAATGATTTTATTCCAAATCTTGATTTGATCAAGACATATCATTACCTTTCTAGCATTTTATGTATTAGTCCAGAACAAGATTCTCGTGTATAGCAATCTTGTAAACTACAGAGATGGATTCTTTTCAAATCTTCTTGTGAGTACCAAATAGGAACAACCTGTGACAATGAGGCCCTGAAGAGCTTTACTTACTATATCAATCATGCCTACATCTGTTTGTAGTCCTACTAGCGGGAGATCCATTATTCTTGATAATGCATACAATACAATCAGAGACAAGGAACCTCCAACAGCAATAACAAATGGTTTTGTATTGTCCTTGCTCTTGATCATCCATATACCGACTGGAACATACAAAATACCCACCGCCAAGAAAAATATTGTTTGTACTTTGGCTGCCATATCAATTTCACTCCATTGGTGAGAATCAAGATCACTTTGTGCAGTAGGCTCGTTTGCATCTCCGATTATCTCATGAAAACCTGTACTACTTTCATCTGTTAATTCCTGATAACAAGTAACAAGATAAATGACGCTAGTTGATAGCATAATCGCTGCAACAATATATACAATTATTTTTAGAGATTTTTGCACAATCTCAGTCTAGAAAAGCAATTTAATAGCATATCTCTAATTCTCAACTCTGATTTTGTCCGTGTAAATAAGAATAAAATTTGTTGTGAACTTAGTAAGAAGCTATTGAGGCAAAGCCTGTGACTGATTCAATATCAGGATCATTTGATATCTCTTCTATCGTGTTAAGGCTCATGTTTCCTTGAGCAACAAGACTTGATTTTCCCTCTAATGCGATGCAATAACCATATTTCGATCTTAACTCATCAGATTTCTTATCATTGTTTATTCCATTCTTGTAATGGACATGCAAATTAACCGCAGGTTCTACTTCGCCAAATTTTCTCTCATATTCCATCACCTTCATTACAAGTTCTGGATCAATTTTTTGCAATTTTGAAGAAATGGTTGCAAGAAAGCCATCATACAATGATTCTATCTCTTGTGACATAGACATATTTCTTCAAAGAAGAATTTAAGTGGATTCTTGATTCTCATCATTGATAATTTTAATTCAATCATTTAAATTGAAAAAAGGAAAACTCCATGTTAACTCTAGTTTACATCTTAATTCCTTATCGATTTACAAAAAATAATTGGAGCTAGAGGCAAATTATCATTGATGATAATTAAGCTTGAGTTAAAATAAAATCATCTATATTAGAAAACCAATGAAATGGATTATTTTATCTCTTATTCTATTTTCTGTCGCAGTAAACGTAGCATATGCTGATTCGTATCAAAATGGAATGAAAGGATCTGGGGTAGCATTGCTAAATTCAGATCCCCCACAAATGTACTGGTCAAGCATCAGGATCTTCCTAAATGATCAGACTAAAATTGATCACGGGTTTGTCTTGTTAAGCACAGAAAACTCTACAGTCTTTGCCAAGATGATGACAGATAAATGGCAATTTTCCTATGCCAAGGACGGTTCATTCCATGCTTCAGGACCTGTAGTATCAAAATCAAACCTATCATATGACCTAGTATTGGATGGGAACAGGCTGCTTGCCTCTGCAGCAGGCTCGTTGTGGAAGATAAATGCAGGGATGGCAGGTAACGGACAAAATTACTTTATGGAATATCTTGTAAGTGGCAAGAACCTATTTGGAAATGTTATGGCTTCTCTGACTGAACAAGTGATAATTCCAAATGGAAATTCAGGGCAATCCAACATTGGATTTTTTGTTCCACTCAATTTGGAAGTTTTAAGAGGCACGACCGTTACTTGGGAGAATCAGGACAACATAGGACACACTGTCCAGAGTATTAACAGCAAAGGAGAAGTCATTCCTGTATTCAACAGCAGTGTGCTAAAAACAGGTGATACTTTTAGCCACAAGTTTGACAAGCCTGGAGTGTATCACTATTACTGTACCATACATCCCTGGAGAATTGGCGTAGTAACGGTTTACTAAAAGATCTTTTGAAACTTGAAAATCATTAGTTAAAATTTTAGTAGTCGTGTTCGCTAAACTCTGATCCAAGTGATATGCTTGCTATCGTAGTGTTTGGAGTAGTGCGTGACTGCATTGTGAGATTTGGCAAAAATTGATGAAAGATTTGTTTTAATAACATCTCTACAAAAAATGACCACTTTATTCCAAGATTATGTTGTATCACAAAATGATGAATATCTCCTTCTATTCTATGGCCTGAAGTCATTCCAGATGCTCTCATGTAATCTTCCAAAGATTCAAGCACTCTCTTAAGATCGTAATTACCTTTCATCAACATGACTCCGTCTTTTATTAAAGGTATTATCGACTTGACTGCTTTATCCATTATTTTTTCATCTATTTCATCACCTAATGTCTTGAGAACATCTTTTGGAACAGGTATCATTCCAATCTTGTTTGCAAATCTATCCCATCGGACATATTTTTCTAGAATTTGTTTCACAAGAACATTTTGAGAGATTTCTTTTTCCATTGCCTCTGTTTCAAGCTCATCTACAATGAACGTTGGCAGTCGATAACTAATACTTCTAGTTGGTTCTTGTTTTTGAGTATGCATCTTGCTCTTGATTGCCATAGCCATTTAACCCTCTCTAAGATATTAAAATCAATCTCAATCCTGCCAGCACTATCTTAATTGCCCAAGATTAAATTGGGCAGTCAAGTTGTCTACACTGCATGACATTGTAGTCCTGCTCCTTATAGGCAATTAAAAATATGTTGAATATATGCAAATATTACTTGAAGGAAGACAAGTTCAAGAACAAGCCTCTAAAAACATACTAGGGATCTTGGCAGACAAGTATTCAAGGGAAATACTTGAGGCAACCATAAATTCCCCAAAATCAGCAATGGAACTTAGTATTGATTGTCAAATACCGATAAGCACTGCCTATAGAAGAGTCCAAGATCTATATAACAACAAACTCTTAGGAATATCAGGTTCCATAAACGCTGACGGTAAAAAACACTTTTTGTACAGATCAAAGATAAAGGCAGTAACTATTTGTTTTAATGGAGGTTTACTTGATGTCCAGATTGTCCCTAATATTAAAACAGAAGAAAATTCCGAAGATTCCA
>CAZIHN010000078.1:0-5493 GCA_964538845.1 uncultured Nitrosopumilaceae archaeon
CTTGAGGGGCTAGTATCTTAGGATTTCGAGGGTTCAAATCCCTTCTCCCGCACTAAGGTGATATTATAATTCTAAAGGATGTTTACAAAATAATACATATGATATAACATTTTGAAAATGTTAATGATAATTTACTTGAGATGATTTTTTTTTAACTTGTTTATTGAATCTATAAGAGCAGAACGTCTTATCTCTTCAGTTAGAGCAGATCGTGTGTCCTCTATCAATATTCTATTGACATCAAGTTTTCTTCTTGTTTCATTTACTAATTTATCGTAGATTGCAAAAGGATATGATAAAAGATAGAGACTTTCCATTACCTCAAAGAATCTAGCAGCATCCTTGACCTTTCCCATTCTAATTCTGTCATAAACTAATCTCTTTAACTCTCCAATACAATCAAGCAATCCTAAAATGTATGATTCTCCTCTTACTCCCAACGATTCCATAGAGGGTATTTCTTTTCCTTCAACTATAGCTAGAAATGCAAAAGCCTCTACAAGTTCTTGCTCCGAAGTCATCAGATATTTATATAGTTCATTAGTAGATCGTTTTCTTATTTCGTCAAGAATCTGTTTTGCCTTAGTTGCCTTTTCTTTTGCACATGTTACATCTAATTTATGAGCAGAAATTATTGCTTGACTGCATAAGATAACAACATCTCTTGTTTTCTTTATAGTATATTCACGGGAATTTTGAATAATACTTAGTGATTTTGATATTTTGGAAAATGAAGATCTAACGTTCTTTAAGGTCATGATTGATTAGTTAAAAAACTAAAATAAAGTCGTTTGGTAAAGCCCTTATTTGACATAATTTTGAATTATCCTATGTATATAACTGTGAAACAAATGATGCAAATAGAGGAGAATAGTCATCAGATGGGATTTCAACGAAAACTTATGATGGAAAATGCTGGCGCTGCAGCTATTCGATATTTATCTGAAAAATTTCCTGATATTTCATCAAAAAAAATTCTGGTTTTTGCTGGACTTGGGAACAACGGTGGTGATGCTTTAGTAGTTGCCAGACATCTTGCAGGATTTGGCTCTAATATCAAAGTCGTGTTGCTTGGGAATCCTAATAAAATAAAGACTGAAGAAGCACGAACAAACTGGATAATACTTGAAAAGATGAATTCAATAGACTTGATAATTACATCTGATGTGAGCAATCTCGATCTACAAGCTGATATTGTGATTGATGGAATTTTAGGGACAGGAATATTTGGCACTATACGTGAACCTTACTCATCAGCAATTGATTTTATAAATAAACTAAAAGCATTCAAACTCTCTATAGATGTACCGTCCGGTCTAAATCCGGATACAGGTGATTCAAGCCATAAATGTGTCCAGGCTGATGTAACTATCACCTTTCACAGAATGAAAATAGGTTTACCAAAAAGGACAGACAAGTGTGGAATCATTATAGTTGAAAAAATTGGTATACCGCCAGAAGCCGAAGTTGGTGTATTGTGAAAGTTCATCAACTTCAAGTAGGTAATATGCAAAATTTCACTTATATTATAAAAGATGAGGATACTGATTTTGCTATAATTGTAGATCCCTCTTGGGATATTGAAGACATTCAAAAAATAATAGAAAAGAATAATCTAAAGATAAAATACATTGTAAACACACATCACCATTTTGATCACACTATCGGTAATGACGCACTCAAACAAATTACTGGTGCAAAAGTAATACAACATGTTGCTTCTACTCTAAAAAATGATATCTCAGTTTCTAATGAAGATAAAATAATATTTGGAAATTCTCAACTAACAGTTTTTCATACTCCTGGACATTCAAAAGATAGTATCTGTTTAGTAGGTGATGGAAAAATTTTTTCAGGTGACACACTTTTTGTAGGGAATTGTGGAAGAATTGATCTACCAGGCGGAGATGCAAGAGAACTCTATCATAGTTTATTTAATATTATTTGTAAAATGGAAGACAAATTAGAGCTTTTTCCTGGGCACAATTATGGAAATTCCCCATCCTCCACGATAGGAAGAGAAAAAAAGACAAACTTTGTCCTTCAACCAAGAACAGAACAAGAATTTCTTGAATTCATGAACAGTGAATAAAGTGCAAGACATTGAAATTTTAGGAAACATCCAAAGAGGAATTGATTTTGTTAATAGGACTGAACATAAGAATTCTATTTTTTCCCTAGTAATTTCTTATACTGCCACTTGTGAGATTCCTGGAATTACGGTTGCTGGCGCAAACCCTGATCTCCTAAAGTTTACAGCTGCGGCAGACGCAGAATATCTTCATTACGGATATTGTAAATCCATTGATGCGATACCTATGACCCCTGATGGGAAACCAACCCCGGCAATTATTACAAAGACTGCTCTTGAAGCAGCAAGTATACCAGCCTTTGTGATTAATGCAGGAAGTAAAGTTGTACCAAAACTTCCATGCTTAGAACTTGGATTAACGCCTGGAAAAAATATATCTCAAGAACAAGGACTGGATCAAGATTCTGTAAGAAAAGCAGTAGAATATGGAAGAATAGTGGGTAGATCTCTTGGCTCTTCGACTGATTGTCTGATAATCGGAGAAAGTATTCCTGGGGGTACTACAACAGCATTCGCAGTGATGTCAGGACTTGGAGTAAATGGAACAGTGAGCAGTAGTATGCCTCAAAACCCTTTGACGTTAAAAAAACAAGTCGTACAAACTGCATTAAAAAGGCTAACATCAAACGATCCTTTTGATATCTTAGCGCAAGTAGGAGATCCTATGATACCTACTGTTGCGGGAATACTTGGTACAGCTTCTGAATCTACAAATGTAATTTTAGCAGGAGGCACACAAATGGCAGCAATTCTGGCGTTTGCAAAAAATACTGGTTTTAATGAAAAAAACATTGCCGTAGGTACTACTTCTTACATTGTCGATGATAAGACCGCAGACATTCTAAATATAATAAAACAGATCTCAGATATTCCAATTCTTGTTGCAAAATTACAATTGAGTCAATCAAAAATCCAGGGACTCAGATCTTATGGGGAAGGATTTGTAAAAGAAGGCGCAGGTGCAGGGGGTGCTTCAATAGGAGCTATGTTAAAAACTGGAATTGATTCAAAAAAATTACTTTTGTTAACAGAAAGAGAATATGATAGAATTACTTCACAGTAACAGACTTTGCCAAGTTTCTTGGATAATCAGGATCTGTTTTCTTTTCAAGAGCAGAATAATAGGCCAAAAGTTGAATTGGAATTATTTCAATAAGTGGGAATAGAGCTTCATTTATGGTTGGAATCTCCATCCAATAATCGTAAATCTCGTTTGGCTTGTCTGAGATCCCAATTATTTTTGCTCCACGAGCTTTTATTTGATGAGCGCTGGCTAGGGTATCGACATAAGTAGAATCATTAGGATTTATTATTATGACAAATACATTTGAATCCATTAATGCCAATGGCCCATGTTTCAATTCTCCCCCAGGGAGTCCTTCCGCATGAATATATGTTAATTCTTTAAGTTTTAATGATGCCTCAGAAGCAATCGCATAATGAATTCCTCTGCCAAGAACATAGATATCTGAGATTGCTTCGAGCTTCTTTGCAATGTCTTTAATCTTAGAATGATCATATAGTATCTTTGAAATACACTCTGAAACCTTCTCAAGGTCTAATCCAATACATCCATTACATAATCTGTCAGCAATTTTATACAGAATGGAAATTTGTGATGTAAAACTTTTTGTGGCAGCAACTCCAATTTCAGGTCCACAATCCAAGCCAATTGAAATAGAAGATAATCTAGATAATGATGATGTCATCATATTGACAATAGATATGATTTTTGCCCCTTCTTTTTGGGCAATCTTGACAGCCTCTAATACATCTGCACTTTCTCCACTTTGAGATAGTGCGATAAGAATTGATTGCTGTTCAAAATTATTTGGAGAATGTGCTACTTCGCTAGATAATATAGGTTCAATCTTTATTTTTGCATATTTTGAAAAGATGTATTTTGCTACAAGAGCTGCATTATAGCTGGTACCGCTTCCCGTTAGGTAAACATTTTTTGCATGTTTTACAAACTCGGTGGCCAATTCAAGCTCTACCTTAGTTGTATCTCCAGCCCTCGATATTGTATCAGGTTGTTCAGAAATCTCTTTAAGGGTAAAATGTGCATAATCTCCTTTGTAAACATCAGCAAGTTCTTTTGAGACTTTTGTTATCTGGTGTTGTACTGGATTGCCATCAAAATCAAAAAATTGAATCTTGTTCCAATTAATAATTACTAACTCGCGATTATCTGGATATATTACCTCATCTGTATGTTCTACAAATCCCAAAACATCACTAGAAATAAAATAGCCACTTTTCCCAACTCCTATTATTAATGGTTCATGAAACCTTGCTGCTGTAAGTGTACCATCTTCAAATGCAGCGACAAAAGCATAATTTCCCTTTAGTAATGATACGGTTTGAATCATAGCTTTTTTAATATCTCTTGATTGATCAAAATTATATTGCAAGAGATTTGCAATTACTTCACTATCTGTCTCACTTTTAAACAAAAATCCTTTCATCTGTAAATCTTTTTTTAGCTCTTGAAAATTATCTATTATCCCATTATGTACTATTGCAACTTCGCCAGAACCTGAAGGGTGTGGATGTGCATTTGTTTCAGTTACACCTCCATGTGTAGCCCATCTTGTATGTCCTATGCCTACCATGCCTGACAATGTATCTAGTTTCACTGCATTGTTTACTTCTGCAACTTTCCCGATTCCTTTTTTTACCAGAATCTGATTCTTGGAAATTGTAGCAACACCTACGCTATCATATCCTCTATATTCCATCCTTTTCAGTCCCTTAACTAATATAGGTGCGGCTGACACGTCGCCAAGATAGCCAATAATCGAGCACATACGATATTTTACCTAGTACTGCTTAATAATAATAATTGCGTGTAAGTTAGTCTTACTCGTTTGGCTGTTCGCCTGCATTAGATTCAACTTGTGGTTTCTTTCCTTTTCCGCTTATTTCCGAAGTCAAGTGAACTTCATTTTCTTCATCCACTTCTACAGTGTAAGAGGGAATTGTTACTACTCTACTTCCGATCATTACATGACCGTGTACTACTGCTTGTCTTGCTTGATATGGACTTTTTATTAGACCTTTTTTCTGTACTATAGTTTGTAATCTGCGAGAAAGGAGATCTGTTACTTTTAAATTCAAAACATCATCAAGTGTTGAGTTTTCTCTTACATATCCTGCCTTAACTAATGACTTCATTAAAGTTGGTTCTTTTCTCTCTCTCACCTCTTGTGTTAAAGCCAATAGTGACCTAGCTTGTTTTCTTACTCGTGATAATTCTGTATGGGCTTTCCAAAGCTCTCTTTTATTTTTTAGTCCAAAAGTTCCCAACACGTAGAGTTCTTCGTTAAGTAAATCATAGTTTAACGGACGTTTTGGTTTTCTCCAAATCTTGCGTGGATTTTTAGGATCTCCCAATCAAA
>CAZIHN010000079.1:0-5252 GCA_964538845.1 uncultured Nitrosopumilaceae archaeon
AGATAATTAGAAAATTTTATTGTTAAAGTGAAGCTCGATTGATAGATAATTTCAAGGAAGCTAAGGCTGAATCAGCTTCTATAATTTTCATTGATGAGATTGATTCAATTGCTCCAAAAAGGGAAGAAGTGACAGGAGAGGTAGAAAGAAGAGTTGTCTCTCATTTACTTTCATTAATGGATGGCCTTGAGGCAAGAGGAAAAGTTATTGTGATCTCTGCAACAAATAGACCAAATGCAATAGATCCTGCTCTAAGAAGACCCGGAAGATTTGATAGAGAAATTGAAATCAAGGTACCAGATAAGAAAGGTAGAAAGGATATTCTTATGATTCATACTAGAAATATGCCACTTAGTGATAGTGTAAACTTGGATAAGATTGCTGCTGTAAGCCATGGCTATGTAGGAGCCGATTTAGAATATTTATGTAAAGAAGCGGCTATGAAATGCCTCAGGAGACTACTACCAGAACTTAATCTCGAGGATGAGAAACTCCCACCAGAGACTCTTGATAAACTAATCGTTAATGAAGATGATTTCCAAAATGCAATAAGGGAAGTCACTCCATCTGGAATGCGAGAAGTCTTTATCGAAAATCCAGATGTTAGCTGGGATGAAGTGGGTGGACTAGAGACCGTGAAACGTGAGCTCCAAGAGGCTGTAGAATGGCCAATGAAGTACCCAACCCTTTACTCAAAGTTGGGGCATAGAATGCCAAGAGGGATACTTTTACATGGACCAAGTGGAACTGGTAAGACCCTTCTTGCAAAAGCCGTTGCTACAGAAAGTGAAGCGAACTTTATTTCTGTAAGAGGACCTGAACTGTTATCAAAATGGGTGGGAGAATCAGAACGAGGCATTAGAGAAATATTTAGAAGAGCAAGACAAGCTTCACCCTGTGTAATATTTTTTGACGAGATCGATTCAATTGCTCCGATAAGAGGAGTAGGAGGTGAGACTGCAGTTACAGAAAGGGTTGTTAGTCAGCTTTTAACAGAATTAGATGGAATAGAGAGTCTACATGGAGTGGTAGTACTTGCTGCGACCAATAGGGCAGATATGATAGACACGGCACTTCTAAGACCCGGAAGATTTGACAAGATAATACTTGTACCACTACCAGATAAAGATGGAAGAAAGAAGATTTTAGAAATCAACACCAAAAATATACCAGTTGTAAGAGAGTCTACAACTAATGGAGTTAAGAATCTGGATTATGTAGATATAGAAAAGATTGCAGAAGCAACTGATGGAATGAGTGGAGCAGATGTGGCCTCTATTGCAAATACTGCGGTTTCTCTTGTAATCCATGAATTCCTTGACAAATATCCTGACCAAAAGGAAGCTGAGAAACAGGCAACCGAAGCAAAGGTTACAATGAGGCATTTTGAAGAAGCGGTAAGAAAAGTAAAGACACAGAAGGAACTCAAGATAGGCGAAAAAGTTGCTGTTCCTTATTACAGATAGATCAAATAAAAGAAAATAATGTGATGATTGCTCAAAACGGTCATAATTAGGACTTTCTGTAGTTTTCACAGGTAATTTTAATTAAATATCAATTCTAATTCTATCAAATGTCATATTTTGGATATAAAGGAAAAGGACTTGACTTTCTTTCAAGAAATAATATCGAAGTAGGTAGTCAAGTGAAGATTAATGCAGACTCAAATTATTCCGGAGTTGTGATGCCCAGATATGAACACAGTGACGATAATCATATTGTTTTGAAACTAAAAAACGGTTATAATATAGGTCTTGAGATCGACAAAATCAAAAAGATAGAATTAGATCATGTACCTGTAACAAAGAAAGAACGTATCAATCAACCTCAACCAGACCCAAGACTACCTAATATCCTTTTGATATCAACAGGTGGAACAATTGCAAGTAGAATTGACTATAGAACAGGTGCAGTAAGTCCTGCTCTTACAGCGGCTGAGCTTAATGGAAGTGTTCCTGAACTAGCAAACATAGCCAATATTGATACTGAGGTTCTCTTCACGGAGTATTCTGAAAACTTACTCCCTGATCACTGGAAAAATATTGCAGATAAACTAAATTCTCTTTCTGTGTCAGATTATGTGGGCATTATTGTTGCACATGGTACTGATACTATGCAGTATACTGCAGCAGCACTAGCATTTTCCTTGGTTGGATATCCAAAACCTGTGGCCTTAGTTGGCTCACAAAGATCATCAGACAGACCTTCTTCAGATGCAGCTATGAATCTTATTGCAGCGGCTAGATTCGTAACAACAAACAGCATTCCAGGAATTTACGTAGTAATGCACAACTCAACTAGCGATGATGAAATAGCATGTCATTGGGCAACCCGTGTTCGAAAAAATCACACTAGCAAACGAGATGCTTTCAAGACTGTTGGTAGTGAACCTGCCTACATCATAAGGGGAGAAACCATAAAAAAGACAAAATTATTTAACATTTCAAAAAAAGATTATGTTCCGAAAATCAAGTTTGATCATCGAGTATTATTAATCAAATATTATCCCGGTCTCGATCCAAAGATTATCGAATATGCAATTACCTCAGGATATAAGGCCATAATTATAGAAGGAACGGGTCTAGGGCACGTCGGAAAAGTGATGTATGATTCTATTAGAAAGGCCAAGAAAAAGGATCTTTTCATAGGAATGACTTCTCAATGCATTGATGGATTGGTGCGGATGACTGTTTATGATAGTGGAAGAGATCTTCTAGATCTCGGGGTTGTTCCATTGGAAAATACTATACCCGAAACTGCGCTTGTAAAAGCAATGTGGTCACTTGCCAATTCTAAGGATTTACATGAAATGACAACACTCATGCAAGAAAATTTAGCCTTTGAATTTTCAGACTAAGCTTTAAAACGAGTAAAAGAATAAAGTTACAAGTGTCTGAAATTCAATTTGATGCAATAGGCTTGCGTGTAGGGTTAGAAATACACCAGCAATTAGCAGTTGGCGGAAAATTATTTTGTCGGTCACGTCCTATCGAATCAAACGAGTACTCCATAAAGTTCACACGACGGATGAGAGTGGCAAAAAGTGAGCTGGGAGAACTGGATTCTAGTGCTCTTTTTGAGAGTAGTAAGGAAAAGACAATTGTTTATTTTGGTAATCCCCAAAGTAGTTGCCTAGTAGAACAAGATGAAGAACCTCCTCATGATCTAGATCCCACTTCAAAAGAAATAGTCCTAATTATTTCATGTGCATTAAAATCAAATATTTTTAGTGAGATCTATGTGATGAGAAAGATTGTAATTGATGGTTCAAATACCTCAGGTTTTCAGCGTACAATGTTAGTATCAACAGGTGGAAATATTGAAGTGGATGGTAGGCAAGTTGGTATCCAGAGTATCTGCCTTGAAGAAGATGCTGCAAGACTTATTCAAGATTTAGTAGATAGTAGAGAATATAGTTTGGACCGATTAGGCATACCACTAGTAGAGATAGCTCTAGAACCAGTCTCAGCAAAACCACAAGAAATAAAAAAAATTGCATTATCTCTTGGCCGTTTGTTACGTGCAACGAAACGAGTCGAAAGAGGTTTAGGATCTATTCGACAGGATGTTAATGTATCAATTGAAGGAGGAGGTGGGATAGTAGAAGTTAAGGGTGTCCAGAAACTGGACCAATTAGAAAAAGTTGTAGAGTACGAAGCTAGAAGACAACACGGTCTTAAAATGATAGCCGAAAAATTAAAAACACTCCAGACCGATCGGATAGCTAAAGAGCGTGATGTAAAAGATGTCTCAGAAATTTTCAAAGAGTCCAAGTCAAAAATCATCGAAAAATCTCTCTTAGAAGGATCAAAAGTAAAAGCAATCAGGGTCAAAGGATTTGCTGGAATATTTGGGTGGGAACCTTATCCAGGTATAAGATTAGGAAAACAATTAGGTGAACTAGTAAGATTCTTTGGATTGGGCGGGATTTTTCATTCAGATGAACTTCCAAATTATGGAATAGAAGAATCAGAAATACACCAGATAAAAGAAATATTGGAGATTGACGAGAAAGATGCCTTCATCATTTTGGCAGGAAGTGATAGAAAACTGGATATTGTTATAGAGTCTCTTATAAAAAGAATCAATGATGCAAAAAATGGAGTGCCTGCAGAAACAAGAGCTGCTACAGTTACAGGTGAAACTGTATTTTTAAGACCTAGACCAGGCGCTTCTAGAATGTATCCGGAAACAGATATCCCTCCTATAATTGTAAGTGAGGGCGAGTTAAATGAGGTAAGAACCAAGATTCCAAAATCATGGGAGGAGAATCTTTCGAGTTTGCAAAAACAATATGAATTAAATGAACAACTCTCTGCCCAGATATTTGATTCAGAATATTTAGATCTGTTTGAAATAATATGCAAGGACAAAAGAAACTCTGCAAACTTTGTTGCCTCTGTTCTATGTGGAACTATCACAAATTTGGAAAGAAAAGGCCTAGATACAACATTATTAAAAAATGATGCCATTATAGAGATCTTCAATCTTCTGGCAGAAGGAAAGATTGCAAAAGAATCTTTAGATATGATTTTTGAGAGTGTGATGAGTGGAAAGTCAAAAACGATTGCAGAAGCAATCAAATCCAAAGAACTCGGTACTATTGATGATATTGAATTGCACAAGACACTTGATAAATTGATAGAGTCGAATCTCAAGATTATTGAGGAGCAAAAACAGAGATCCATAGGTCCACTAATGGGTTTGGCGATGAGGACCTTGCGAGGAAAAGTAGATGGACAAAAATTAAGCCAACTACTAGAAAGTAAGATTAATGCCAAAGTTAAATGAAAATAGGTTTTGATTCTATATTGCATGTACCCCTTTTTGTCTACTACCAATATCGATAGCTGTTTCTATAGAGTCCACAAATATCTTTCCGTCTCCCGGAGATCCAGTGCTAGCATTGTCAAGTATCGCGCTAATGACTTTGTCAAGTAAGGAATCATCTATAATAGTAAGTAAGTAACTTTTTGGTTCCAAGTCATTTTCGTCAACATTCCTTTTTAACTGAGCCAAACGACTTGCACGACCCCATCCTCTTCCATCAAAAACAGTTATTCCACCTACTCCAGTCTTCTTTAGGGTTGAAATAGTAATAGAAAGTTTGTCGCTTGATATGATAGCTTCGACTCTTTTCATGAAGCCAAGAATTGGAGAATAGATTATAAGCTTTTCATCTCTCGATGAGAAAATTAAATGCGGGAGGTGGGATTTGAACCCACGAACTCCTAAGAGATAAGGTTCTGAGC
>CAZIHN010000080.1:0-5150 GCA_964538845.1 uncultured Nitrosopumilaceae archaeon
ATTTTGATACATTTTTGTTTTTGTAAAAATAGATTTGAAAAAAAAAATTTTGTAGTACTTGTAATATTAAAAAGGATCCAAGTAGTAACTGTATAACAAAATAATTAATCTCGAGATTATAGACTCTTCTTGCGATCAATAGAGTTTTGTTCTGCCCTTTATGAGAGGCTTGGCATGTTCCGATAGATAGTCAAAGTAATCAGAGCACCACTCGTAAAATTCTGGATCTTTTCCAACAAAAAGAGTATCCATATCCATCTCTCCCTTTTGGTTTGGGAACATAACTGCAGCTTGTTTGTCGGCAATATATACTGCTACCTTGACATTTTCATCTACTATCTTTTGATCAAGTGTTCCTTTCTGAACATAGAGTGTTATTTTCTTTTGCAGGTTTTCAGCAATCTCGTCTGGCATTACCGAGTCAAAACCAAAGATTGAGGATACCTTTACTCCATTTTTTAATTTGTCAAGAAGGGTTTTTCCTTCCTCCTCCCAGGCTTGAGAGACAATTATCTGAATCTTCTCCTTTGCTTCTGATTCCATCTTCTTTATTCTCTGCTGAACATTTGTCACCTTGGATATTAGTTCGCAATTGTGCAGCGCTCCCAGTCTTTGTTGGAATTTTGGAGGCAGATCACACTTGTGATCTTCAAAGAATTTTCTATATTTGAACAAGAACTGATAATATTGGATTTGCTCTACTATCAGCTGACCATATTCAGTTAAAGAGAATAATCCTTCCGAGTCCTTTTTTATTAGTCCTGTCTCTGTCAACCTGGATGTGTTTCTATGTGTTTCTTGTTTTGTAAGATTAAGGTCTTTTGCCATCTTATTGGTTCTAGTCGGTTTTTCTTTGAGCATTAAAAGAATTTCACATCTTGTATCACTTGCAAGTTCCATGAATATCTCGGTTGGAAGCGATGAACCTTTTGGATCTTCCATATAAAATGTGAACTAGTATTATCATAAAAGGTATTTGGAAAGTGTTATTATTGAATTTTAAAAATCCAATACAGGATATTGTAGAATAGTAAATAATTTTTGAATGTTTTTCGTTTGAGGATCTGTCAGTCTGGACATTGACAATTTTACATCCCTTGTAAGAGTGTGAATTCTAATTTTCTTGCAGAATGATTTGTTAGCTCATTGTGCAAAGATTTTGAAGATTCGTCATGAAATGTGATATTGCACCTGTAACATATCCAAAAAGTGGGAATTGTTGGCCGATTTAACGGCTCAACAGAAATTTGGGCAGCCATCTAGTGACCATCCACAGGTTCTACAGGCGATGGATTTTTTGGTAATTCTCCTGGAGCACATAGGTGGTCACCACATACGAGTCCATGGTCCCACGTCACAGTAATGTGCTGGTGCGAGTAGGAGTTGCCTTGATCTTCAGCAAATGCAAAGCCTGAAAAGGTCAATGCAGGACCCATGAGGATTATCGCTACTGACAGGATCAATTTTCTCAAGTCTGCCATTAGCCGTAAGTCCTCCCACAAGTTTCACATTGCCAATGCGATGTAATGACAGTCCACTTGTGTTCATGTGAGACTGCCCTTTTTGGAATTTGGTTAAATGTTTCCATGTAGGAGATAATATCCAGACCTAGTGATATCTCCAAGTAAATGAAATTCTTGGAATAACAACAAATCCGTTTACAGTAAACATCTTTCTTTATTTTTCCAGAGTTTCATTGACAATGTATTAAGTAGATTCGCAACTATACACTATACATGATTCAAATAACAAAAGAACAAGAACAATACAAGGGAGAACTTGATTGGTTGACAACATACCACCACTTTTCCTTTGCAGAATATTTTGATCCAAGCAAAGTCAGCTTTGGACCTCTACGTGTCTTCAACGATGATATGATACAGCCTGGAACAGGCTTTGATTTCCATCAGCACCAGGACATGGAGATAGTAACTTATGTAATAGATGGAGAGCTTGAACACAAGGACAATCTTGGCAATAACGGAATAATCCAGCCAGGTGAAATTCAGAGAATGTCTGCAGGAACTGGAGTATTTCATTCAGAGTTTAACCACTCCAAGGAAAAACCATTGAGATTATTGCAGATGTGGGTCTTTAGCGATACAAAGGGTCTGAAACCCTCGTGGGAACAAAAGAGATTCACAAAAGAAGATAGAAAAAATAAACTGCTACCAGTAATCGGCCCAAAGAACTCAAATCAAAAAGGAAGCCTAGCAATAAGCCAGGATGCAACATTTTACGTATCAAATCTGGAAAAAGGCAAAGAGCTGAGTTTCAATTTACAAACTGGCAGAATCGCATACTTGTTTGTCATTTCTGGTAAAATTTCACTAAATGACAAAGTGCTTGATACAAGAGATGCTGCGCAAATAGAGAAAGAAGAGAACCTGAAGATAAGTGCTCAAAAAGATACAGAGCTGATTTTAATCGATCTGCCTGTAAGATACATGAAGAATTCTGTTCTAATGGAAGTTGCTAAAAAATGAGCACAAATAAGTCACTGAAGACACTAATTGTAAAATATACACCAAGAAATGGACGGTCCAATACAAAAAAAATACTTGATGCGTTCATTGAAGAAATAAATGGCTTTGATGTAGAGGAACTTGACCTTGTAAAAGATGTACCTGACATGTTTTTAGAAGAAAATCTAGGAGCATATATTCAACGTAATTACCTTGGCAACGTCCTTTCACCAGAACAAGAGAAATCAATATCAAAGATGGACCGCATGACTGAACAGGTAAAGAAGGCAGATGTTTTAGCAGTTGCCTTTCCCATGAACAACTTTTCAATGCCAGCTCCTGTCAAGGCGTGGTTTGATTCTGTAATGTTGAAGGGTCAAACCTGGGACATCAAGGACGGCAGACCTGTAGGATTGATGAATGGAAGAAAAGCACTTGCCATTGTTTCAAGCGGCAATGTTTATGGAAAAGAACCAATGTCATTATGGGAGCACGCATTGTCTCTTGCCAAAATCGAACTCCAGTTCATGGGTTACTCTGATATTCGTGGAATTCTTGCTGAAGGAATGAACCTAGGAGAGGAAGTAAAATCAGAGAATCTGAAAAAATCAATAGACGAGGTAAAATCGATTGGAAGACAGTGGTATTCTGCTAATGCGTGATAATATAACAATCTATAGTATATACCAGCTAAATTTCACATATCGCTAAGGATATTTTGTCTTTCAAAAATTAGTTAATCTTCTACCAATTCAATAGAATGATTTTTAACAATCATATGCATATTATTGCGGTGAACTTGGATTGAAATTAGAGAGTGTAGCAGTGATAAATACTATCATAATAATTGCAGCCTTGATAGGAGTGCTAGTTTCTACTCCCATTTGGCGCCCAATATTTCATCTAGAAATTTCCTAGGTGTGGGAATTGATCTGGGATTCGTTGTTTTTGCAATTTTCCTGATTAGGAATGCATGGAAGTATAGAAGAGAGTTTCAAAAATATATGTAGCGAGATGCTTTTGTTACAAAACAAGATAAGATGATTTTTTGTTTTTTCAAATGTTTAGTATTGACAAAAATGGTCGAAAACATGAACAATTACGCACAAAGTATGGTCAAGTTCAAAATCTTGAGGTAAGAGCAATATTAAAAAAATTAAAAAATAATTGCAGGTAAAATTATGATTTTTTGAAAAAGTTAAGTTATTTTAAGCACTTTGGATATGGAGGGTGAGCTGTACAAAGGTCCCCCGGAAAACTTGGCAGTTATCTTGATGAAGGTTACCTGAGCTACATTTGGTGCAATCAGTCCTGTTTTACTAAAACCGCCAGTCGAGTTGGTTACTGCAAATGTGGACGGTATCAATCCAGTGTTGTTTGATGTTATCGATATTGTTTTACCATTCAATGGAACTCCTAGAGTAGAATCTTTGAGGATTCCAGAAATGCTGTAGGTTTTATTATGAACTACAGAAACTGGGTTCAGGTTCATGGTTAAGGAACCTGTATGAATGGTAGTATTGTAAGTTCGAACAATAGAGCTTCCAGGCATGAAGGTGGAATCACCCGCAAATTTTGCTGCAACTTGCCATTTATTTGATACAGAATTAGGTGATGGACCCATTGCAGAAAATGTTCCGTTTGGATTTGTTTTTACCGAGGGTAGATTTGTTGATCCATTTCCAGCAAATGTTATAATCTTTCCTCCAATCCCTGCTCCACTAGAAGAGTTGGTTAGCTTGCCTGTTACAGTTACGTTCTTACCCCATAGTACACTAGTTATTGGATTGAGTGTAATGGTATCAAGTTGCGGTTTATTGTTAACAGTAATCTTGAGGATTTTTGATGCGATAGGCGAACTGTACAATGGGTTTCCATTGTATGTAGCATTAACCTTGATGTAGGTTAAATGGTTAACATTGTGTGTAAAAACCTCGGCAATACTGTAACCACCTGTCGAGTTGGTAGTAGTAAATGTCGACGGTATTAGAACAGTATTGTTTGTGGTAAAATTAATAATTTTATTGGCTAAAGAAACTGCAAAAGATGAATCCTTAAGAAGACCAGAAATTTTGAATGAGGTATTAGCAGGAATGGTACTTGGAGTGAGTGTCTCTGTGAGAGTGGCAGTGTGTTTTGATGTAGTGTATTTTGAAGCGTTTGTTATAGAAGATAAATAGCCAGGATCAGATGCAAATGATGCAAAAACTGTCCAGCCTGATTTTACTGTTAATGGTGCAGTTCCATTATACATAGCCATTCCAGTACCATTCGTATTTGCGTTTCCAACAGGTATTACTCCAGTACCGTTAAAGTGAATAGTTTTTGAGGGAATTCCAATTCCTACATTATCAATATCTTTAAGAGTTGCTCTAAACGTGGTAGTTTTTCCCAACATGACACCTGGAACACTCTTTAGTGCAAGCGATGTGTGATGCTTCTTTACGTTGATAATGACAGGAGCGCTAGTTGCCATTACCTGATTTGTACTATTTTTCAGTGTAGCTTTTATGCTAGGACTTGAACCACTTGATGCTAAACCGTAAGCATGATTAACTGGACCCCACTTGTGGGAAGAAATTAAAATGTTTGTAGTATTTTTTCCATCACCCCACAATAGTGTGACTGTATCCCCTAAAGTGGGTCCGGTCACGTTTCCTGAAACAGATATAGTATCTACAATCC
>CAZIHN010000081.1:0-5065 GCA_964538845.1 uncultured Nitrosopumilaceae archaeon
AGCATATCAGAGAAAATGTCCAAGATGTTCCGGCAAGGGTCAATTTGGTTTGGCTGGGATTAAGTGTCCAGATTGTGGGGGAACAGGCTGGCAAAGAATGAGGAAGTAATTTATCCCTCGTCAAGAGATGCAATCCTTTTTTTACAAGTGGGAGTATTTACCATAAGTGTCATCAAAACAAGGAGATTCATTCGAAGCGCGAATAGCTCTAGTCATAGCGAATGGGGGTTTTATCATTAAACAGCAACCGTACCAAGTAAGACATCAAGGAATGACTATAGGTGACCTAGATGTTTTAGCTGAGGATCCTAATACTGGAGCTAGAATTGGTGTATCATGTAAGGAATGGTTCAGTAGTACACCTGGTTCACAAGAATTTAGTCATTTTGTAGAAATGCTAGAACATGAAGAATTGAAACATGGGATATTTGCATCAGCTACTTCTATCTCTGAAACAATTTCTCCTAGGATTGAATATGTTAAGAACAAAAAAGGAATAATCATAATGCAATTAGATTATGACGAAATTAGGAAATTAGAAGCTTGGGCACATTCAAAACAAGAGTGGGAAATAGAAGATTATTTTAGAAGTAGACTTGGATTAGTAATTCAAAAAAGAACTACTATAGCTGATGTCAAACGATCACAAACATCCTATCAAACTGGAAAAACTATAGAAGTAGAAAATCTGATTCCTATTAATTATTGGAATGAAGCTCCAGAATACATTCGCAATCGTGATTTTTCTGCAGAAGAATCTACGTTAAAGGTTAATCCATACCTTGTGGTAAAATATGCAATCGATGTAGCTGCATATCACCCAGGAACAGGGGATCTACTCAAAAGAAACAACGATGAGGGCATAATAGTCATTGACGCTGTACATGGGAAAATTCTAGATTACGGTGATACGATATCTTCTCATGTATGCGAATTTTATGAAAACGCAGAAATTCAGTCAGAAATCAAGGAAACTAACTTTAAGGTTGTTAAGAATATTCCAAGAATTGAAGAAAGAGAATATGTAAGTCTATTAAAAAGCACAATAGCAGAACAAAACGAAATTAGAGCAAAATATTACACTGCCAAGGAAGAGGAAAGAATCGTTATCAAACGACCTAGGGCAGATGAAGTTAGAATTCTTCATAGGAGCATAATATATGTACCAATATGGGATGTGAAATTCAAGCTTGGGACACATTCGTACAAGAGACTCTACTTGGCTTATGATGGTGGAATAATACAAGATGAGATGGAATCGTGCGGAACCTGTAAGCGACACACTATTTCTATCTGTGCAGAGTGCGGAGGAACTTCGTGTGAAAAACATGAGAAGAAGTGTCAATCTTGTACAAATATACTATGTCCCGCATGTGCCAAGACCTGCATAGATTGCGGTCGTGCTTTCTGTAGCATTCATAAACCAACACAAGGATGTGTTATATGCAAATTTTTACTCTGTGAAAATTGTAGTGGTGTAGATTGTAGTGTATGTAGTAACATGACATGTAAGGAACATCGAGAAAAATGCATTGTTTGTCCTAATGTTGTTTGTTCAAACCATGTGACGACCAAAAAGTTAGCGATGATAACGAAAAAGTTCTGTAGTCAATCATGTCTCAACGTATTTGACGAAAGCTACAAATCTGTAAGCGCATTTGGTAAACTTAGGAAAATAATAGGAAAATAATTTCTTAATTCTTTTTGGAATTACTTTCGGTATTTTGAATCCTCGATATAGTAGGTAGAAACCGGTTGAGCCATCTTAACACCTAGACCCTCCTCTAGAATCGTAAGGTTTTCCATCAATGCTTCTATGTAAATTAATACCTGTTTTCCTACTAGTTCCTCTGCACTGCTCACATTATTCTTTTCTAAGAATTCCGGTGTAGTCCCTTCTATAAGCATAGTTGATAACCTTGGCAGTGAGGAGATCTTGGTTACAGCTTCAACAATTCCCAAAATTGCATTTTGTACATTAACCGCATAAAGATATGCTTGATTAAACAGAAATAAATCGAACATTGGAGCCTTAACTTCACCAGAATATGTCATCATCTCCCTATACTGCCTCTTTATTGCACAGTCTTTGATGTGTTTTGCTTGTTCACGCAGGAAACCGCCTTCATTTCTAATCAAGAATAATGTTGTTTGGTTTTTCATACTTTCTATGAATTTTGATTTAACTTCATCATAAGTCATTTCTGTGCTTATTCCATGTAACCTTTTGTAAAATTTTTTATCATATGAATGGAAATTAGTTGATTTTTTAATTTCCAGTAAAAGTATCTCCTTATTGTTGTTAACAGGAATAGGATTTGCAAAAAGAATATTCTGTAATCCTATTTGGGGTTCAATATTTTTGATTTGATTAGTAATCCTCAATACATTATCGGCCGATTTGTCTAACCCAATAATTCGCTCTTGAGCTGGCTTGGATCTATCATCAGACACTCCAAAAATAATTACTCCACCCTCTGTATTAGCAAAAGCACAAGAAGTCCGCGCGACTCTTTGATTCTCTGAATTGAAATCTTCTTTGAATTCCATAGTATCAGATTCGTATAGTCCAGCTTCTAGGATATCTCGGATGGTGGTAAGGGTCCAATCTTCAATTTCTACAGGAATCATCAATTTATTGGGATCATGTTAATTTGATGTTTTTAATCGTTCGGGTTATTTGGAAAAGGTACCCGTCATTTTAGATAAAAAAACTAATTGATTATAGCCATTTTAAATATTATACTTTTTAAGATATTCCGACGAGGATTTTAGGCGAGGTTGGTTAACCAAAGTTAAACCATCTTGTAACTGTACTTAATAATACGTGAACTATTTATTCAAATCAAATTGAGAAATCCAAACTTTTGAAATGACTCTCAAAGGAAAACAAAACCATTACAACTAATGCTTTTCAGTTCTGATGTTTACGATTCGAAATTTGTAAATGGCCATAAAAATTTTAGGATGAATTCACTCCTAAAGGCTATTAATTATAATGAAGTGTATTTTTCACGAAGTCAGGACAAAAAATAATTTTGGTCGCTGCGATAGCAATAGCAATAGCTGGTACCTTTTATTTCTATCAAACAGAAAGTAGTGGTATAAAACCAAGTCTTTCCGTGACTAACGGAAAATCTGATCTTATAACATCGCCTGCACCACATCCTGCTCACGGCGGTTTAAGCATGGCCGGTAAGCCTGAATTTCAACTAGGTGAAAATCAAACTACTTTAAATGTTGCATCAGGTTCCAGTATCTCCGGGTCCATTCCATTAAATTTAACGAGTGATGCTCTTATGAGATTCTATATACTTGATCCAGGAAGCTTGCTCAATGTGACCAAAGTTCTTTTACCACCTGGAATGTCTGTTTCGATGCAGGTTTATGGAAAACAACTCAACCCTGAATTTCTGTCAGATATAGGAGAAAGTCCACTCGAAAGTAAGGTAGCACCCACTTCCATGAAAATTGGTCAAACCTCAATTCCGTACACAATTACTTTGCCAAATGACGTACCAGCAGGAATTTATCATTTTAATATTGTATTCACCAGCTTTATTCGTCATGTAGACAATGGATCTCTCATTTCGCATGAAGGAAGATATTATAAAGTCACGCTCAATGTTCAGTAGCTATTTTCTCTGGGATAGAAGAGTTTCCAATCTTGTGAATTATTTCCTCATTGCCAAAATCAAACATGAATGATTACTTTCGGAAGCGGATCACATTTCTTAAAATATTGTCCATTGATAACAGCATAGTTACTTTCAGTTTTTATCTTATGTTCTAGCTCTGGTATTGTGTTCACTCTAGTTATCGGCCGAGAATTTTCTGTCGATTTCGTTGATTTTGGTAAATCGGTGGACTCTTTGTTAGGTTCTAAAGAATTTTCAATTAAATTTCTTACCTTTTCACTGATACATTTACCAGATATGCCACAAGATTCTATTAATTTCTGGTATACCGATTCGTTTACCTTTGTACTCACGGTTTTCATGATGGTTTACCTATTGTATACTAGGATCTAAAAGTTGTGTTTTGGTAATACCATTATTAATTATTACAGTATGACATACGTAATACGTACGTAGTACATAATACTAGTTTTGTTTGCATCTCTTCTCTTTTTCTAAGTCAAGGGCCATTTTAATGGCATCTAACTGGTCGCTAGTAAGCTGACTAGTCCATTCAAAAATTCCTTTTTCATTCATTTTAGAATTCCACTTTTCAAAAATATCTTTTACAAATTCTTGATTTTGTAAGGAATCTTTATTTTTGTGTAGCCAAAGTCCGCCTTCAGCTAGGGAGCGTATTGCATCTGATATGTTATTGAATACTCCATTTTCTACAAGCTGGTTAATTTCTGTCCATAAATCATGAGAGAGACGTAACGATATTGAAAGGGACGGTAATTTAGCTATGATATTATCCCCCAGGATTGAGCCTTTGTTATCCACCTCAGCGCTTCTTTAATATCATCTGTTGTAAATTGCGTATTTGATATTATGCCATGTTCATTTTTAAAATGCCACCAGACACCAGAAATATTTTTGAAAACTCGTACATGATTTTTTCCTTTGATAACTCTAAAACATTCTGGACATTTTATCCTGAAATTTGTGTAATTATGAGCAAAGTCGACGCGGTGTTTATCTAAACTAGAATCTACTGTCACTTATCAATCTCCTCTACAACAGATTGTTTCACTCTTGGGTCAGTTACTACAGCAGGCCCAATGAGTGTCAACTTGTTCTTGTTTATTACAAGGTCAAAAGTGAGAGTATCCAAGTTCAAATTTTGAAGAAGTGATTTTGGAATCAGTATAATATATGATTGCTCATTAAGCTTGAGTGAATCTGAAAGCTCCCTAGATAGTAGTTGACATGGAATTTTTGATATTTTTTGCGTGAATTCTCTCCTCTAAAATCATTCTACTCCTAAATTCTTAATAGCAAAATGCGACATGTTTTCAATAGTTACGAATGAAAATCCCGAAATGCCAATTCTGTCACTATAACTTGTATGCAATTGAGATTAGAAGGAAAAAAATTGGATACATATG
>CAZIHN010000082.1:0-4982 GCA_964538845.1 uncultured Nitrosopumilaceae archaeon
AAATCTTGTTACCAATTTAGATATCAGCAACAACGTCAAATTTAACGATCCTGTTTCTAGAGAGATAGTTCCTTCAATTTTGTCTTCATCGATTTTGGGAATAATTCCGCTTGCCAATAATGATGCATTAAGATATGCGCTTCCAACAAAAACGTTTGAATATTTTGCTTGCGGTCTTCCTGTTTTGGCGTATGGATCATCAGATGAATTGGAACGCATAATCACAAAATCAAATGCGGGAGTTTATGTGAGAGGAAATGACTCTGTGGAGATCGCTAACCAGATTATAGGATTGATCAATAACAAAGAAGGATTAGAAAAATATTCTATCAATGGTAGAAAATTTGTCGAAAATGATGTAGATTATTCATTCTTTTTAGAAAAGTAGATCAATGATATTGGTAAGAATATAGGTAAATAGTGAAAATGATAATGGCTCACGCATAAACATTCACTTTGAGCTTATCTGTGAATACAAAATTGTTAATACTATAGCACATTAAGAACTTGAATGTGCCCTAATTATGTTGAGAAATAAAATTTCAGGAAAATTTCTTAATTTATTTAGGTGTTAATCAATGGAAAAGGCATTACAAAGAATTTCAGTAAGAAATCTTATTTTAGTTGTAGCAATAGCAGAACTTTTTTCATCCTTTACCCTTTGGCTACTAGGTTTTTCGATAAAATATCCACTCTTCATTGTTGAGACTCTTTCCATAGTAACAATTTATGCGATCTTACACAATCTTGATTTCAATTTTGTATTAAAAAAAATATCTCTGAATAAAGTTTCTCTAGCAATGTTTTTTGATATAAGTCTAATTTATTTTTCTACCGCTCTAATTATTTTGAATCAACTAAACACAGATAACAATATCCGACTGGTCATAACTTTTTTTTGTACCTCTGGATTATCAGGATTTGCCCTTTTAAATATCTCAGGAGTAACAAAATATTTTTCAAAGTTAGAGATTTTAATTTTGTCCTGTATTACAGGGTTCATTTTTTCTGGGTCTTGTACCTTACTTCTTTTAAAATTCGATGAAAGTACACGAATTTTCCTTATACCTTTCCTTTTTATCGTTCTTGGCATAGTATCGCTTGTAAAACATGGCAAGAGTAAAAATTCTGCCATACTTAAAACTCCTTCCTTATCTAGAAATATCGATATTCTGGCTATTGTTGTCTGTGTTGCTTTTTATGCCGTGATTTTCTATTACCTCTATCCTAATCTTACAGACATAGGTGCTGACATTTCTAGACATTTTCAACAGTCAGTCGTCATTTCCAGAACTCCTGATCTTTATTCTGGCTTTGGTTACCTCTTATTTCATGCTTATGGGTCTACATTTTACAACCTTTCCGGTGACCCGAAAATGGAATCCTTCCAATCAATGCAAATAATTCTATGTTTCCTTTTACCATTATCGGTTTATGCTATTGCAAAGAGATTTCTTATCGACATTGACAAAAGGATTCCATCTATCTCGATTATTTTTTATACGATGCTGAGTAATCTATCATTTTTCTATTTCACTAAATTGAAAATTGTTGATACCAACAACTCTGGAGTGCATTTATTTGAAACCATTGCAATGAAAACCTATAATGAAAGCATGTATTTTTCACAGCCCTTTATGTGGTTTAGTCCTCCAACTATTAGTTTTGTTATTTTAATCGTTGCTTTTATTTTGCTTAGAGTTTGGTCTATTCCAAGATCAAAATTCATTCCTCTTTTCACCGTCTTGATTTTATCATCATACCTTATCCATGTTGCCGAGGTGACTATTTTTGTTGTAATTCTGGCAGCGTACGCCCTGATTTCAAAAAGTAAGTCACTTAGGCTTGATGATGCTCTCTTATCTTCATTGATAGCATTTATTCTAGCTACTGGAGTTTTGGTGTATACACAAACTTCCTGGCCCACTCTTACAAAGGATCCAGGGATAGATCAGTCAACAATGTTAGCAGCAATTTTTCCTGCCTCATTGGTTCTCATTACGATGTTCTGGAGAAAAAAAATACTTCCAAGAATTCATCTTCATGTAATATTTTTCAATAGCAAGAAATTCTATCAAATCTTGTCAATCATTTTACTGGGAGTCTATATTACAGGTATCGCGGTCTGGTTCTTTTCCATGGACTCTAGTTCTTTAACTCAAAATAGCGCAGAAGCAATTCCTTGGTTCACTTACCCTCTTGTTTTAGGAGTAGTCGGGATTCTTGCAATTCTATCTATACGATATATGGGAGAAATCTTGCCCAATAGTTATGTAGCGATTCTATTGGGATTCATCATATTTCTGCTAGTATTGGGAAAAATGATCTCGTTTGTAAATCTTAACCTCTTTTTTAGTGGCTATTATGAGACTAGGTTTATACCACTCATCTTTATTTTTGTCTGCCTTTTAGCTCCAATATCGCTTATCAAGCTCACGGAATATTCCAGTAGAAAAAGAAAGACCTTTGCAAAGATAGCTTTTCCTCTAGGCGTCGCATTTGTTATCTTCTTAGGCTTTTCTTCATCAGGCCTAATATCGGAATATTGGTCTATCATGGCTTATTCTCCTGTCATTCAACCTGAAGAATTTCAGGCTTTAGATTATCTCAA
The DNA here is from genome assembly GCA_964538845.1 of uncultured Nitrosopumilaceae archaeon. Taxonomy (GTDB): domain Archaea; phylum Thermoproteota; class Nitrososphaeria; order Nitrososphaerales; family Nitrosopumilaceae; genus Nitrosotalea. Next base: position 2,612 of record CAZIHN010000082.1, read on the forward strand.
AAGCATTTTTCAACACGATTCTCATGCATACATGATTGCTCCATCCAATTTTTCTTCTGATACTCTCGTATTCTCTACCTCGCCATACGTTCTCACTAATACCAAAGTTTTGATGGATACGGAAGATCCAGCTCTTGGCAATTATCTATTAAATGCGCATCATCTTTCTCACGCTTATATTTACCTGGAGACTCGCGACTTTGACATTTTGGAAAAGGGGGGCTGGTTTGGTAGTCATCTTCTCCGTACAATTCCACTAGTTTTTTCTAACAAATTCGTGACAATTTATAATTCAACGCATGTCTCGTATCCACATTCTAATTCTGATACCTCCATGCTTGTTCCAATCGATGATAATATTGCATCTCCACAGTCATTGTACTATGCGTACGATTTAATTTCGAAGCATGATTATAATTATACTGTATTATTTGATAGAGATCAAAACGCACTAAAGACTAAAACGGTTATCCTAAGCTATGATCCCCCTGAAAATAAGAATACAGTTGGTCTTCATGATTTATCTTCATTAAATGATTGGAAAGTCATAACAGGAAATTGGATTTCTTCTGCCGACGGGATTCATGGAGACGATGTTTTAGGAAATTCAAGGCAAATAGCGTTATCTACATTGTCTTCAAATAATTTTACGCTAAACACCTCATTTAAGATCCTAGAAACTAATCCTTCCCTTCCTTCCTATGTATATTTTATTTATTCATGGAAAGATCATAATAATTTTGGATCTGCAACAATTACCATTCTTAATGAAAAAACATTTGTTCAATTTCAAACCATTAGAGGAGGTAAAGTACACTATGATTCAAATTGGCCAGGAAAGGAAACTGGTATGAGTTGGCAACCCAATGCCCTCTTTAATGTAACTTTAATCAAGCAAGCAAAATCTGAGAACCTCATCTTGAATGATACAGAATACTCACATCCAGACGGTTCCGATCAATCAGGTTACATAGGATTGGGTTATACCAGAGCGCACATAGTATATGACCATGTAGATCTTAATCAAATGGAAAAACCTGGTTTACAAGATCTGCCTGACTACTTAACATATGTAAAATCCGGCGGTAGCTTGATTGTTCTTAATACAAATGGGTATGGCACATTTTCAAATGAATTTTTTCGTCTGAATGATTCTTCATTTGTTACAAGTAAAATTGTAATGCCAGATAGTCCCCCTCTATTCGTGAATACTACAGTACTTCCTGCTCTTTCTTCTGAAAATATCATACCCCTAGCTTACTATGCGTCTCAAGAAACAAATTCTTCAATTCTGGTTGCTGATGAGAATGTTGGTCTTGGAAAAATAAGATACGTAAACATTTTTCCAATAATTATGAGCCTAAATGAAAACAGAATGAGTGCGTCATCATATCAGGAAATTCTTGACAAAATATCCTCTATGATGGATTTGAAGCCTCTTAATCCAGAGCCTCGTAAAATTTATTCAAATGTAAATTTTAAAGATATGAATGGAAGCGGAAATGTTGTTATCAAAACTAACTCCATCATTTTACCACTACTTCAAATCTCGAATCTAACAATACAAGCAAATAATGACCAAATATCTGTTGGGAATGTTACCAAATTGAATTTCAGTAGTTATCAGAAAGTCATCCTACACACGAATAGAATCGACCTTTCAAATGGCAATGGCCTTTATGGAAAACTTGTTATCGGCAATTTGGTCAAAATGGATTTTCAGAATAATATTTCAATAGATGCTCAATCGAACAATGGTAGTGCACATCACTTTAACAACGTCTCAAATATTGTCTTTCAAAATAATGAACCGGTGGAAGTGTATGCTTTTCAACCGAAAATAAGTATTGATGGCATAACTTCTTTTTCTAACTTTTATGGTCCTACAAATTTTACAAATATCCTTAACTCAGGTAAGAATATTGCAGTTTCAGGGAATGTATCATTAACCATGTTTATGTCTAATACCCAAACATTTGGTAACAATATCTCCAAGAGATGATGATGCCTATTTGATAAATAATGAATGTAATATGATAAACAGATTTGGACAAAATGTTGATGTGATAATATGAATAGAATTTTGTTTTATGCGTTGATTGTTATTTTGGTAACTGTAATCATAGTGTCTATTTGGGTTTTTTCCATTGAAGTAAACGTATTTGCCAAGCCACAAACAATCATTGTTGACTCCAATGGCGTGCCTCTCGTGTATTACGGTGATACGATTGGCTACAAAAGAAATCCTATAACTACAAGACAGAGGTTAATGCCTGATTATGATGAATATTCCTCAAACAAAAGTTTGAAATTGTATCAGTTTATCGAAAACACCGCTAATTGGCTTTTAACGAATCAACAAAATAAAGGT
>CAZIHN010000083.1:0-4751 GCA_964538845.1 uncultured Nitrosopumilaceae archaeon
GTGAGCCACCAATGTTCCAAGTTTCAGTTCCTTGAGCTTGCACTCTATTTCCTTGAGTTACGCGATCAAGGATTTCACCTACAATGTGGAAGAACACAGGCATGTTTCCTTGGTTTTCGACGAAGATTCTGTAGTGAGTACCAAGATCAACAAACAGTGGATGTGATTGATACTGTTTGAGTGATGCATCATTCCATGGCTGTACCGCAAAGATGTTCTTGCTAGGATCACCCTTTACTAATTTGTTAATGTCTGAGTTTGGAACATATCCAAAGGCAAATCCATTAACTACTGTCTGGGTCGTATTGTGAAGGAACATCGCTTGCTCATTGAAGCTACCATCTGCATTCAAGTACAATTGGTTGTACTCTAAAACAAACTCTTTTGCATCAGGTTCATACCTTTGGTGATTGAGTACTACCTGTCCATTTTGGACATCAGTCTTAGAAACTACCATAGGTGTGTATCCATCCAATGGATCAACAATTGTCAATCCATACATGCCAGAAAGAACATGTTGGTCCATTGCGGCAAGGTTAACACCTTCGCAATGATATTTGAATGTCCCTGGATATTCTGCTATGTATGCAAATGTTCTGGAGTCACCTGGCTTTGTTGCTCCGAAGTTTGTTGCACTCACTTGAGATGCATGCATATCAATGGAATGTGGTGTTGCTTCAGTTGATGGTACTGTCAGAGTCACTCTGACTATATCACCTTGTGTAACCCTTACGGTTGGTCCTGGTACTTGACCATTAAAGGTCATTGCGTGGTATGTTCCACCGCCCATTATAGGCAAGTCAACGCTTTGAGCTGTTAACTGTACATCTACTAAGTGACGCCCCTGAGCTACCATACTATCAACTTGATCAGCAGGTATCTGAGCAAATGCCGAGGGCATCTGTAGCTGTAGACCGTCCATATTGCTTACCGCCTTGTTCAAGTCTGAGCCATATGAAGATGTACTCAAGCTTGTAGTTGGCTGTGTCTGCGAATATGTACTAGCGAACAATAGTCCTGCTACCGCTGCTACCGCAGCAATAGAAAGCATACTGTATCGTCTGTTCATCGTTTCGGATCTTAAAATCTAAATATATTAACTTATTGGGAAAGGGAGTGTAAAATTCACAGATTTTAACAGAATATTGTTCCTATGTAAGATATTTGAAAGTGAATTAATATTAGGAAAATTAAATGTAAGTCTGACGTGAAGTTTAGAACTGATCGAGATTCTTTAGGTGAAGTCCAAATTCCTTCAGATGCATACTATGGAGCCTTCACAGCAAGAGCAATCAAGCAATATCATGTTAGTGGACATAGATCTCACCCATACCTTATCATCGCTTTTGTTATGATCAAAAGATCTGCAGCCATCGCTAATATGAAAACAGGAGTACTCGATAGGAAACGAGGTATTGCGATTGTCAAAGCTTGTGATAAAGTTCTTTCTGGAAAGCACCTTGATCAATTTGTTGTTGAGGCAATAAACTCGGGAGCAGGAACTGCTTTCAACATGAATACCAACGAGGTTATAGCAAATATTGCCCTAGAGATTCTCGGAAAGAAAAAGGGATCCTACGAAGTTCTTCATCCGAACGATCATGTGAACATGTCCCAATCTAGTAATGATACTTTTCCAACTGCAATGCACCTTTCAATTTTGTTTAATGTTAATCAACTCATACCAGCGATAGATGTTCTAATAAATGCGTTAATCGGAAAAGCAAAAGAATTTTCATCATATCAAAAAATCGGTAGAACACATTTGATGGATGCCTTACCTGTAAGTCTTGGTAGTGAATTTGCAGCATATGCTACATCTATTTCAAATGCTCGGGATCTTATATCAGAAACAAAAAATGGACTTATTCACGTTGCACTTGGTGGGACAGCAGTAGGAACAGGGGCTAACACTCCAAAAGGTTACACATCCCTTGTGATAATTGAGCTATCAAAGATATCAAAACTTCATCTTAAACCAGAATCAGATATGCAATATGCGCTACAAAGTAGATTCCCTGTTACGAGAATATCTTCTGCACTCAGAAATCTGGCCTTGGAACTTGGTCGAATATCCAATGATATCAGATTGATGGCGTCTGGACCTGTAGCAGGTCTTTCCGAGATTGGAATTCCAGCAGTACATGCTGGTTCTTCTATAATGCCTGGCAAAGTAAATCCTTCATTAGCAGAATGTATGAATATGATATGTTTTGATATAATCGGAAAAGATTCTACTGTTGCACTTGCAGCTCAAGCTGGCCAATTTGAGCTAAATGTAATGATGCCAGTAATGCTTAAGGCGATTCTAGATTCTATTGATATGTTACGAAATTTTGTACCAATATTTTCAGAGAATCTCATCGAGGGACTGACAGCGAATAAGGAAAAACTTCGACAATATATTGAGAATAGTCCAGTTATAGTTACACTTCTTTCACCAAAAATTGGTTATCAAGTATCTGCTGACTTATACAAAGAATCACTAAAGACAGGAAAAACCATTAGACAACTTGTAATTTCCAAGGGTTTGCTAACTGAGAAAGAAGTAAAGGCGTTACTGGGGTAAAAATGGCTAAAATTTGGGTTGAGGCCTACGGTTGTTCTGCTAGCTTCTCAGATTCTGAAATGATATCTGGTTTAATTTTGAATGGAGGGCATACACTTGCAGAAAGTGAAAAAGATGCAGATTTGAACTTGTTAGTAACATGTTCAGTCAAAGACGCAACTGCTAACAAGATGATTCACAGAATAAAAAGTCTAAACTCGAAACCACTTATTGTAGCTGGATGCTTACCAAAAGCAGAACCGTTTGCTGTAGAAAAATTTAGTCCTCAGGCTAGTTTGCTTGGACCAAATTCCTTGGGCAAGACTTTAGATTTAATTGAATCTACACTCAAGGGAAATAGAAAAGTAGAGTTAACGAATTCTGATATAAGCAAAGTAGGTTTTCCAAAAGTGAGACTAAATTCAGCTGTAGGAATAATCGAAATAGCAAGTGGGTGCATGAGCGAATGCACATTTTGTCAAACAAAGATTTCTAAAGGGAATTTAAAGAGTTACAGGATTGGCGATATAATTAGACAAGTTATCCATGATGTTGGGGATGGTTGCGTTGAAATCTGGCTGACATCGACCGATAATGGTTGTTATGGGCTAGATATAGGCACTAGTCTTCCTGAACTTGTGAATGCAGCCTCGGAGATTGAACGTGACTTTATGGTCAGAGTTGGAATGATGAATCCAATGTACTTACCCCGCATAAAGGCTCAACTCCTGAAGAGTTTCAATAGTGAGAAAGTCTTCAAATTCCTTCATATTCCAGTCCAGAGTGGAAGTGATAAAATTTTGAAGGACATGAAAAGAGGACATACATCAGATATATTTAGACAGGTAACCAATGAATTTAGAGAAAAATTCAATAGATTTACAATTTCCACAGACATCATAGTTGGCTTTCCAACTGAAACCAAACAGGATTTTATAAAAACAGTAGACTTGATAAATGAAACAAAACCAGACATAGTAAACCTATCAAGATATAGTGCAAGACCTGGCACTGAGGCTGCAAACATGCCTCAAATCGATGTTTCTGAAATCATGCGAAGAAGCAAAATTATTTTTGAACTGACCAAACGAATAACTCAAGAGAGAAACAAAGAATGGATAGGTTGGAGGGGTTATGTTATTTTTGATGAGATATCTGATGGAGTCGTTAAAGGTAGAAATTTTGCATATAAGCAAGTAGTTGTGGATGACCCGGTAAAAATTGGCCAGAAGGCAATGGTTGAGATTACAGATGCTTCTCAAAGTAGTCTATATGGCATCTTGATGAGCTAAATTATTTAGATCCCAGCTTGGATCAAAACTAATCAACAAAGTTTTTTAATCAATTTTCCAAGCAGAAAGAGAGTCATGGAATTCGAATTAAATGAACCTGTTTTAATAGTCGGCTTAGGAGGAGCAGGATGCAAGTTAGCTGTTGATGCAAAGAAAATACTAGGTTGCGATTGCCTTTTAATCAGTCATGAGCCAAGAGACCTCAACCATGACACTCCGAAGATTCTGATTAATACCAACCCAATTCTTAATCCCTCTACATATCTTATAAGAGGTGTTTCGTTCGGAGCCAGAAATTCAATTAAAGAGAAAATTAATCAATATTCGAGCATAATCATAATTGCTAATTTAGCAGGAAGATCGGGGGCAGCTCTAGCTCCAGTAATATCTCAGATTGGAAAGGAATCAGGGAAGAATCTTCTTTCCTTTGGAATTATGCCCTTCAAGTTCGAAAAGGACAGAATTTTCTTTTCAGGTATAGCTCTTAAGAGACTAAAATCAAATTCTGATTGCACTATAATAATAGATAACGACGCGCTACTTGAGAGTAATCAGGACCTTAATCCGGATTCATGTAATTTGATAACAAATTCAGCTTTATTACAGGTAATATCCAGTTTGAGGAATTCGTCTATACCACGTAGTACTAACATACTTTCGACTAGTAAGGAGACTCATGACGTAGAGACTTCACTTAGAGACTCTATCAAAATGCTATATGAAGATACGCCACCGGGCAACATTAGGAGTGCTCTAATGTATGTCGCAGGTGGCAATAAAGTACCTATTGGAGTATTAAATTCCATGGTCAATACCATAAGTGCAATATTTGGTGATTATAATCATAGAGTTAGCTTATCTGACCCAGTTTGTGAGAATTTCAAATTTTTCTTTCTTACCTCAATTAAAAG
>CAZIHN010000084.1:0-4675 GCA_964538845.1 uncultured Nitrosopumilaceae archaeon
ATTTCAAAAATGGTTTTGTTGGTTCATTATCTAATTTGACATGACAGAAATATGACACTTCATCTGATTCATTAAAATTCATAAAAACTCCCATCATCCATTCTGTTCCATTTGAAAAGGCAAAAAGAGGGAATGGAGATTCCTCAAATCCATAGCTTAGTTTTACCAAGCTTGTAAGATCTTCAAGTTCAAGTGGTTCATACGTCATTTCTAGCTCTTTACTTGTCTCAGGTTTTAGAGAGGATGGTAATGACTTGACTCGGACAATTGGAGAGTATAGGTAGGTGGGATTTGTTATAGTGTTAACCACCTCAGAATCTTCCTTTCCACCTTTAAACCCATACGAAAGATAGTGCCCAATTTTATCAGTAGATGTAAAATAGATCACGGGTTTTTCCTTGAGAACATCCATTTGAACAGAAATAACGTGTTGGCCATCAAGATCGAATGAAAATGATGTGCGTGGAACTCTTTCAAACGCACAGACTAGCCTAGAAAATTCTACCAAATCAAATACTTGAATATATTGAGGAAGTTTTATCATGTTTTTCTTGGAAAAACTACCTCATTAAAAGGTACCAGTAGTAATTCATCACGATTATGACTTTCGTCTATCAATTATATCATTTACATCAGGACCAGTGCCAATCAAAGTAATTGGGATCTTTAGCTGTTCTTCTATAGATTCGACAAAATATTTTGCAGGCGAACTAAGATCTAGAAAAGACTGCATATGAGCACATTCAGGAAAAATCACATCAAGTTTCGTTATGGCTATTTGAGTTGCACTATTAAGCATGACTGCTCTTTTGGCAAGTTCAAAATCAAATTCAGCTGCTCTTCTTTGTCTTCCTGTTACTGTTCCAACTTCTTGCCATCCTCTCGTAACAGTTGTTTCTGGCGAGAGTTCATTCTTTAATGGACCTGTACCTACTCTTGTAACATAAGCCTTGAAAACTACCATTACATCAGTTACATTTTTTGGTCCAAGTCCAATATCAGAACAAATTCCTGATGCCGTAACGTCTTTAGAAGTAACATATGGATATGTTCCATGCCAAAGTGAGAGAAATGTTCCCTGTGTCCCTTCTATTAGAACTGTTTCATTTTGTTGGAGAGCATAATTTACGGCATTTGGTACATCTTCAAGATAAAGAGCAAGAGAATCAATATCTTTGGCAAGCTTGAGTATTCTCATAGCTCTGTCTGCATTTGCAGGTCCCGTTCCTGAGCCCGTGCTACCAATCGATTCTTTTAATCTTCCCTGAGAATCAGATTTTTTGTGAGATTCCTCGATTATTCCACATTGGAAATCCACAAATGATCTATCAGACACTCCAAATTCGTTTATCTCATTTAAAAGAACTTCAGGGTTAACTACTACTCCTGGTCCTACAAGAAGTCGAGTGCTCTCATTCAAAAATGCACTTGGCAGCATTCTTACCTTGTATTTTTTGTTATTGTATTCAATTGTGTGACCCGCGTTTGGACCTACACCGCCCCTTACTGCAATTGTAGGCTTGTCTTTCATTGCGAGATATGAAATTATCTTCCCTTTTCCCTCATCTCCATAAAATCCACCTACAATTACTGTTGAAGGCATACAAGAAAAACATAATTGGACATATTTAAGCCAAGTTAACTTGAGTTGTTTTGATCCTCTGTTCGAAGCTAATATAGAAGACATTTTGGTATCCTAATGATTCATCAATCTATTTGATTTAAATTGTGCAAATCTCCGCTTTTTCCACTGACTAAATGTCATCATTAATTCCAAAAAAAATTAGGGATATGGAGTATAGAATTGAAGCAGATTCAAACAAAGGAATGAAAGTTCCTGTTACGATATACGCTGATGAAAAATTGATAGAAAAAATGACAACTGACAGAACAATTTCTCAGGCAATAAATGTCTCAACTTTACCCGGTGTTCAAAAGCATGTCATAGTCTTACCTGATGGACATGAAGGATATGGATTTCCTGTTGGAGGAGTGGCAGCAATGGATGCGGAAGAAGGAATGATTAGTCCTGGAGGTGTTGGATATGATATTAATTGCGGTGTAAGATTAATCCGAACTAATATTAATGAAAAAGAAGCAAGATTGAAACTCAAAGATTTAGTGACAGAACTTTTTAATTCAATTCCATCTGGTGTGGGATCAAAAGGAGCTATAAAATTAAGCTTTTCTGAACTTGATGAAGTATTAGTAAGAGGGGTTGGTTGGGCCATAGACCACGGTTATGGATCAAATGATGACGCAGAGGTTTGTGAAGAAAATGGTCAGATAAAAAATGCTGATCCAAATAAGGTATCACCAACTGCACGAAAGCGTGGAGCACCACAACTTGGAAGTCTTGGATCTGGTAATCATTTTCTTGAAATTCAGAAGGTCCAAGAAATTCATGATAAGGAAGCTGCTGCAAGAATGGGCATATTCAATGAGGGACAAGTTACTGTTCTGATCCATTGCGGATCGAGAGGGTTTGGTCACCAAGTATGCAGTGATTATCTCAGAATTTCTGAACAATCATTACAAAAATACAACATCACCTTGAAAGACAGAGAACTAGCATGCGTTCCAAATTCATCAGAAGAAGGTGAATCCTATAGAAAGGCAATGTTTGCTGCACTAAATTTTGCATGGAGTAATAGACAGATGATCACGCATTGGACAAGAAAAGCGTTTGAGCGGGTGTTCAAACAATCAGAAGCAGATTTGGATATGAAATTGATTTATGATGTTGCTCATAATATTGCAAAAATTGAAAAACATAAAATCGACGGGAGGTTGAAATCAGTCATAGTGCATAGAAAGGGAGCAACCAGAGCATTTCCTGCAGGAAGAGAAGAAATTCCAAAAAAATATCGTGATGTTGGTCAGCCTGTCTTTATTCCCGGTTCTATGGGAACTGGTAGTTGGATTCTTTTGGGCAAACCTAATTCAATGGATCTTAGCTTTGGTTCAACGGCCCATGGAGCTGGACGAATGATGTCAAGGTCAGCCGCTAGACGCACCTTTACTGACACACAAGTACAAAAATCGCTTGGAGATAAAGGAATTTTCATAAAAGCTCTTACACGAGAGGGAATAGTGGAAGAAACTCCAGAAGCATACAAAGATGTAGATTCGGTAGCCAATGTATCGCATGAACTAGGGATTGCCACCAAGGTTGCGAAACTAGTTCCAATTGGAGTAATTAAAGGATGACAGAAGAAGATAGAGAGTTAGAACTTCTCAAGGCTAAAAGATTACTTGAAATGCAAAAAAATATTGCCAAACAGCAAAAGCAAGGAGAAAAAACAGAAAAATCTCCTTCAATACAAACTCCCTCTCCAAGAGAAGTTCTTGTAAAACAACTTGGCTACAGAGGTTTAGAAGTACTTCAAAATGCAGAATCTCAATTTCCATCCGAAACTAAACTAGTTGTTTCTAAGTTGGCAGAACTTATTCAATCAGGAGAAGTTACTGAGACATTGGACGGAGGAAAACTCCTCGCTATTTTCCGTTCTATTGGAATTCGAGTACGAGTAGAAACTACTATTCATATAGAAGAGGATGGAAAACTGGTTTCTTGGTCTGATAAATTAAAAGAACCTAAGGTAGAGAATGAAGAACACTATTCACAAGAGAATACTGAACAAAATACTTTTTGAAAAGATAATTAATTTTTAAAAAATCTAGAAAATCCTGAACATTTTAGATAGTTAATATAACTTAAGATACATTAGTTAAAGACAAAAAGAAGAAAAAAAATGAAGGATTATGAGCTATAAGTCAATAATCGTTGAAATTGCTACAACAAAATATGAAACTGATCGAGTACTTGTTTCTTCTGCGATGGAAAGTCTTCAATCATTATGTGGTGTAACTAATGGCTTTTTGATTAGTGAACCAATGGAAAGATTTGGATGGGCTTTTTTTAAAATACTGTTTAAAGGTGAATTACTTTTTGCAATACAACAAAAACTTTCTAATCAAATTACAATGTCCAAAGGAAAAAAATTTGAGGATAAATTTGTAAGTTTTCTGGAAAATTTTTTTGAATATAAGAATTGTAAAGTAAAAGTAAAATTGATAGAAGTTTAGACTCTTCTTCCTCTTTTACCACCCTTCTTGCGAGTAGTATCGTGAGGTATGGGAGTCACATCATCGATTCTCCCAATTTTAAATCCACCTCTAGCTAGTGCTCTTATTGCAGCTTGTGCACCGGGACCAGGAACTCTAGCACCTACCCCACCAACAGCTCTAACTCGGATATGGAGTCCGATAAAGCCTTTGTCGCGCGCAACTTCAACAACTGCACCAGTAGATTTCATGGCAGCGTATGGAGATGATTCGTATCTGTCTGCATTTACATGTCTTCCTCCAGAACTAATTGCAACTGTTTCAGCCCCAGAGATATCAGTAATATGAACAATTGTGTTATTATAGCTACTATAGATATGAGCGATTCCCCATTTTTCTTTAGCTTCTTGTTCTGACAACATTTCAAAAACCTCTGATGGGTTTAAAAAACATTAGGATTTGAAATGAAGCCACCCACATTTTTTAACCGGAATTAATTTATTTTCCTTACAATACACAACGTTTTGGCCTTTAGTAACATATCCAATTTCAAACAACGGAATTTTGCAGAGTTTTGCGATTTGTCTTATTTGTGTTAATTTATTTT
>CAZIHN010000085.1:0-4653 GCA_964538845.1 uncultured Nitrosopumilaceae archaeon
GTCCGGACTGATATCAGATGACTTGCAAACAGGACAAACCTTACCTACTGTCACATGCTTGCATTTGCGACATGCCATCTCTTTTACCATTTTTTATCACTTTGCCTCTACAGTTTTTTTTGCCTTGTCTGGAGTGCCGTGTTGTGATTTTGATTTTTCTGGAGAAGCTTGTTGTGTTTTGGTCTTCTCTGGTGTTTGCTGGCCAGTTTTAGCTTTCTTAATTTCTTCCTCAATCCATTCATCTGCTCCCAAGAATGGTTGTCTACATGTAATACCAACTTTCATAGCAGCTGTCTTACCTAGTGATACTGCTGTAATCCTTGCCCGCAGAGTAGTTCCAATTTTCATTGTTCTTCCACTTTGATTTGCAAGTATCATGCCAGTTTTAACATCGCTCTTAAGATAGTCATCCATGATTTGTGACAGGTGCAAGAGCGCATCTGTCGCTCCTATTCTAACAAATGCTCCAAAATCAGTAATCTCTACAATTTCTCCTCGAACTATTTCTTGTAACTTGGGAGAGAAAGTTAGTGCAGTAAATTCTGTTCGATGATATGTTCCACCATCTCCAGCTATCACCTTTCCCATTTTTTCCACCTTAGTATCAAGAATCATTATGACATAACCAAGCTCAGGGTTTATCATGCTCTCGTATTTTTCTCTCAAGATTGTAATAGCTGCCTTTTTGAGGGATTCTCCGAAGAGCTTTGGAGGAATTCTTACTACATCAGTAAGAGTCGATATAGAAAACATCCGAAAAAACTGGCAAAATTTGAATTTATGAATCTTTGGATAACTAGAATACGATTCTTGCTTTGGTTTAAATATCGTTCTGAGAGTTTTTCATAATATGGTATCTGTTGACGAAGTAATGCAGACACTTAGTACAGTAATAGACCCAGATCTAAAAAAAGACATAGTATCAATGGGTATGATAAAAGATATCGAAATAAACGGAAAGGATTTGAAGTTTACCCTTGAGCTAACCACCCCCGCATGCCCATTCAATGATCAAATAGAGCAGGACGTGAGAAATGCAATATCCAAGATAAAGAGCATATCAAAGCTTGACCTCAAAGTGACTGCAAAGGTGATGGAAGGAAGAGCACTTAGTATGGATGAAATGCTGCCAACAGTAAAAAATATCATCGGAATAGCAAGTGGGAAGGGAGGTGTAGGAAAAACAACTGTGTCTGTTAATTTGGCCCTAGCACTTGCTCAGACTGGAGCAAAAGTTGGAATTCTTGATGCTGATATCTATGGTCCAAGTGTTCCTTTGATGCTAGGAATGGGCAAATCTGCAATGGAAGTTGAAAATAATAAATTACAACCTGCGAACTCACACGGCTTAAAAGTAGTTTCATTTGGATTTTTTGCAGAACAAGATCACCAAGCTGCAATATATCGTGGTCCAATAATTTCTGGAATCTTAAAACAGTTTCTTGTTGACACAAATTGGAGTGATCTTGATTATTTGATAGTTGATCTTCCACCTGGAACAGGAGATATTCCACTTACCCTTGCACAGACTATTCCAATAACAGGAATTGTCATTGTAACAACTCCACAAGAAGTAGCAAGTAATGTTGCAGTAAAGGCATTTGGAATGTTTCAAAAACTGAATGTCCCAATTATTGGAGTGATAGAAAATATGAGTTATTTCAAATGTCCAACATGTAATACAAGCCACTTTGTGTTTGGCAAAGAGGGTGCCAAGAGAATGAGTGAGAAATATGGATTAAATTTCTTAGGTGGTATTGCACTTAATCCTGGAATAATGGAAGGCTCTGATTCAGGTCGTCCAGTACTTGTGACGGATCCTAATTCTCCAATAGGACAATCGTTTATGATTGTAGCAAAAAATGTAGCTGCAAGATGTAGTATGATTGCAGCACAGTTAAATGAAGAAATGAAGGCTGAAGTAGCTACATAAAAATAGGCGAAAACGAATGTAAGCTGTGCAACTTCCTGAAAAAATAAGAGAAGAATTAAAAAAGCCTCTAGGAATTCTCATAAAGGATCCTGAAGTCACAAAAGAAAACGTCTTAAAAAAAATTCCAAAAAATACATTCATAATTACAGTAGGAGATGCAACGACAGAAAAAATGATCAAGTTTGGATTAATTCCTTCATTACAGATAGTTGATGCAATGGAAAAAAGAAACAAGAGAAAGTTACCACAAGGAGAAGCTAAAACAGTTTTTGTCTGTTCAAATCCAGCCGGAGAGATAACAGAACAAAGTATGCTTGCTATTAAAAAGGCATATTCAGGAGCTCCTCCTGTTAGGATTATAGTAAATGGAGAAGAGGACTTGCTTGTATTGCCCGCTGTACTTTATTCTCCTGATAATTCTGTAGTAATGTATGGACAGCCTAATGAGGGATTGGTACTAGTCATTAACAATGAAAATACCAGAAAGAGGGCAAAGTCATTAATAGAATCTATGAATTAATGGATTGGATTATCCATTCTGCTGTTCTTAAGATAAAAGAATCCAAATATAGTCCAGGTACCAGAAAAAAATATCAAGGCCGTTACAAGCCAATTTAAAAGAGGTTTGACCAGATCATAATTAATTCCATATTGACCTAAGGTTTCTTTTAATGTGGAGATTCCCAAAAGGGCTAGAACTGAAAAATAGATAGCAAATGTAATTGCGGTAATTAGTAGTAGGACTGTTGCAAATCTGCGGAGATCTTGCCTCTCTTTTAATAGTTTTTTATGTCTTTCATTATTTTTCTCTTTGATACTGCCTTCTGTTTTTACTTGTCTTTCTTGTTTTACATCAGGGATTGTAGTTGGTGCTGAAATATGGATTGTCTCTTGTGTTGATTTTTGATTTGCTTTCTTTACGAATTTTTCCTCAAGTTGGTCCAAAGTAACCAAAATTTTGTGCAGATTTTTCCTCATTTCAACTAAAACTTTTTCTTGACGCATTATTGCTTCAGGACCTGTCTCACCGAATCGAGAAATCGAGGTTCTTTGGGCCTCAAAACCGGATCCATCTTGGTCGCTTATACTTTCTTGTACGGTATTGACCTCATTTTGCATTGTTTCGGCCAGTTGTTTGCTTGGTTGATATTGTTTCTCTTCTTCGGGATAATTGGCAAACCTCTTTGAGAGATATCTTCTATCGCACTCAAAAAGTGGCCTTCCTGATTTGACCCAATTTAATATGAACCTTAGTCGACTATCATCATATCCTAACTCGACCTCCCTTTGCATCATTTCTATAAGATCATCATCTAACAAAAGGAATGGCTCCGAATAGAATGTTCATCATACGAAGATGATTCATAAGATTATTTTGTCTATATCTGAGTTTAATTACACTGTTCTAAATTATTAAATAAAGAGATCAAATTAAGTCTCAAAATTAGAGTCCATTTTGTTTAAACCTATAGAGTTATTGTTTTATTCCAAAAGATAATTAGAAAAGGACAGGGTATGATGAGACGGTGGCTGTATGATTTGTGATTAAGCTACACAAGTTCTGACCCTGCATCTTTAACCACTTTTCAGGTTAAAATGAAATAATGCACAATTTTCAAGACAGTATTTGACAATCTTGATTAAACTTGGTACAAGAAATTAACATCCGTGAAACTTACATCAGAGTTTCGATTCAGAATACTTGAAAAAGTAGGAATTTACTCTGCAAGATTTGGTATAGAAGAGCCTAGAGTTCTTTTGACCACAAGAGAGGTCTTGGATATGCCAAAACAAGTTACTGAGGGAAGACGAACCTCTGCTTACAAATATCTTGGAGTGTCATACATTCAAAGTAATCTAATCTTCATAAACATGAGAAAGATTGAGGATGAGCAAACTCTTGAAAATACAATAGTACATGAACTTATTCACATGAGATTTCCGTATTTGAGCCATGGAAGACGTTTTAACAAACTCGTACGCCGAGGCCTGGCTGGCAGAACATTTAAGCCATACAAGAAAAGGACTCGATAAAATTCAGTCAGATTCTTTTTCTTTAATGACCATAGTCATGTCAAGTTCGTCAATCTGGGATTCTATTGTTCCTCTCATTATGTCATTATGTTCGGTACAAAATTTGAAGAATCCATCAACTGTCTCAAAACAGCCGCATATCCATTTGGTCTGGACATCTCCCTCAATGGTTAATCTATTGTAGGGACTTTTCTTTGTCATAAAATATTTCACAATCAAGACTCTAAAAAGAGTTTGTAAAAATATTGATTATTGAGAAGATAGCTAAGGACAGCCTTCCATCTTTTGGATAAAATACCCTTTTCGTTGAATTTCGTTAGCAATAGGTTCAGGTGCACCCTGAGAATGGCAGAATTGGCATTCCTCGGTTGAAACCTTTGCATCTGACTCGCCGATAGTCTTGAGCCATTCCTTTGCGTACACAATCGCCTTTTGGTGATCTTTGACGCTTGTTATCACATCAAAATGCATCGTGTGACCATCCTTTGCCTCAACGTAGGTATCGTATACGTGAATTTCCATATTTTAAATCAAGGCAAGGGATATTTAATCTAAATTGGACAAGTTTTTTATATGATACATAAGATCGCCTTCGATCTATCCCAAGACAGGACATTGCAAATCGATCTAGATGATAATATAGCTCCAAGAACTGTTCAATCCATTCTCAAATGTTTGCCACTTTC
>CAZIHN010000086.1:0-4347 GCA_964538845.1 uncultured Nitrosopumilaceae archaeon
ATCACGCTTTAAGATCAGGAGTAATTAGGCCCTACAAACCAACAAAGCATAGGCATACTGGTGAAATAGAACAAGAGCTAACAGAAGTTGCAGGGAAAAAGATTCATGTTTCCATGAGTCCTCATGCTGTAGATATTGTGCGAGGAATATTGTGCACCAATCATACATTCCTTAACAACCAAATAACTGAAATTGATTTATGGAAATTATATCGTGAACAATATGGAAATGAGAAATTTGTCAGACTGATTCGTGATAAAAAAGGATTTTACAAGTTTCCTGATCCGAAATTTGTAGTCGGATCCAATTTCTGTGATGTAGGATTTGATATAGATGAAGACAATCATAGATTGGTAGTATTGTCGGCATCAGATAACTTGATGAAGGGGGCTGCAGGATCTGCCATTCAAAACATGAACGTAATGGCTGGTTTTGATGAGATGGAAGGTTTAAGGTATTCCCCCTTGACACCTGTGTGAGAAAATGATTACAATCAAGATTGGAGGAAGTGTGGTAGATGGTCTTCATCCATCGACTATTGCAGATCTAAAAAAAAATTCTGAACAAGAAAAAATAATCCTGGTACATGGAGGAGGAAAAGAAGTAACAAAGATTTCAGAAATGTTGGGAAAGGAACAGAAATTTATTGTTTCACCAGGCGGAATAAAAAGCCGGTTTACTGACAAGGAAACCGTAGAGATCTTCACGATGGTAATGTCAGGAAAAATAAACAAAATGATAGTTGGAATGCTTCAAAAATATGGAATTAATGCAGTTGGACTGTCAGGTATAGATGGCAAAATTATTCAGGCAGAACGAAAAAAAAAATTGATTGTTATTAATGAAAAAGGTCGCAAGATGGCAATAGATGGAGGATATACTGGAAAGATAAAGGATGTAAATTCAGATCTAATAAAATTACTACTAGATCAAGGCTATGTTCCTGTCATATCTCCTATTGCAATAAGTGAAGAATCAGATTTTCTTAATGTAGACGGAGACAGAGCCGCAGCATACGTAGCAGGCAAGATGAAATCCGATAAGATATTGTTTTTGACAAATGTTGACGGCTTGCTCATGGACAAGGAACTTGTAAAGAAACTTTCTTTAGCTGAAGCAAAAGAAATTCTTCCAAAGATAGGCTTTGGCATGGAAAAAAAAATACTTGCTGCAACGGAATCTCTTGAAATGGGAGTAAAGGAAGCACTTGTTGCCAACGGTCAGAGAGAAAATCCAATATCTACAGCTATTACACATGACAACTGTACGGTGATCACAAGATGACTGAAGATCAATTTATGGGAAATATCTATCAAAGATTTCCTGTTACAATAGAACGAGGTCTGGGTTCACATGTATGGGATACATCTGGAAAAGAATACATTGATTGTATGGGAGGATATGGTGTTGCACTAGTTGGCCATTCTAATCCTCGTGTTGTCAAGGCCATCAAAGAGCAACTGGATAAGATAATCACTGTCCATAGTTCACTCTACAACAAAACGCGTGAGCGGTTCTTAGAAACTCTAATAAAAATTTCTCCAAAGAATCTAAATCAAGTTTACCTTAACAACAGTGGAACAGAAGCTGTAGAAGCTGCCATAAAATTTGCAAGAAAATTCACTGGTAAAACTGGAATGGTAGCTATGAATGGTTCTTATCATGGAAAAACACTTGGATCTCTCTCCCTAACATTTAGTCAAAAATATAGAAAGCCGTTTGAACCGTTAGTAGAAAAAGTTTCATTTGCTCCATTTGGAGATATAGAAGCATTACGATCTACGATAAATTCTGATACTGGATTAGTAATAATGGAGCCAATACAAGGAGAAACCGGAATTCATGTTGCTCCTGATGGATTCTTACAGGATGTTAGAAAATTATGCGATGAAAAGGGAATTCTTTTGATCTTTGATGAAATTCAAGCAGGACTTGGACGAACTGGTAAGATGTGGGCAGCCCAGCATTGGAGCACTACTCCGGACATTATGTGTATTGCAAAGGGAATGGCTGGAGGAATACCAATGGGCGCCACATTAGTACGTGATGACATTCTTTCGTGCATAAGTAAGGGTGAACAGTCATCTACTTTTGGTGGAAATCCCATCTCATGTGCAGCAGGTATTGCTGCAATAGAGGCTTTGACTGAAGATGGTTTAGTCGAAAATGCAGAAAAAATGGGAAAAATATTCAGGGAAGGATTAGAGCGACTAAAAGAAAAACACAAAATAGTCAGAGAGATTCGTGGAAAGGGTTTGATGATTGGAGTAGAGATGAAATTTGAAGTTAAAGACATCTTGTTTGATGGAATTGCAAATAACCTTTTATTGTTATATTCTGGAAAGAACATTTTACGATTATTACCACCTCTTGTGATTTCTGAATCAGACATAACCAAAGCTTTAGAAACATTAGACGTAATATTAGAAAGAGAGAGTAAAAGGAGAAATGTCTAAAGACAAAATAGATGACTCAATAATTGAAATATTAAAAAAAGATTCTAGAGAATCTTTTGTAGTAATAGGACAAAAACTAGGTCTTTCCGAGTCTGCAGTAAGAAGAAGAGTAAAAAATCTCACTGATGGAGGGATTATAAAAAAATTTACGATAGAAACAGGTTATTCCAATGCAACAAGTGCAATCATTTTGATTTCAGTAGATTCCGCAACTGATACAGCAAAAGTTTCTGCGAAATTAACAAAGCTACAAGGCGTCAACACAGTTTACGAAATAACTGGACAATATGACATTGCAGTCATAATCAGAGCACCGACTATCACGGACATTAACATATGCATCGATTCTTTGCGTAAGGTCCAAGGTGTGTTTGATACTAATACTGTCATTATTTTGCGTACTGTGAGCTAAAAAACGAAGTTCGGATCGTTTCTATCTGTATCGCCGAAAAGCGGTATAAATATTACCATAATAGCCGATTTCTGTACGAATATGTTTATATTCGTCAATTTTTTGTACTAGATCAGCAATGAATGATCCGAATTACTACGCATACAAATATAATGAAATGGGAGTAAACTCAAAGAAAATTCATGTTTTAGACAGTACCCTGAGAGAAGGAGAACAACATCCAGGAGTTACATTTTCAAATAAACAGCGCATACAAATTGCCTGGATGTTAGATTATTTTGGTGTTGATCAGATTGAAATTTCTCCAGTAGTTTCAAATGATCATAAGGAAGCAACAAAAACAATCATCAAACAAGGATTAAGAGCAAATATAGTAGCACATGTCCGTGCATTAAAGGAAGATGTTGACGTTGCAATTGATTGTGATGCAACATGGATGGCAACGTATCTGGGAATATCAGATATACATCTAAATGATAAATTAAGAATAACCAGAGATGAAGCATTACGTAGAGCTGTTGAGACTGTTGAATATGCAAAATCACACGGATTAAAAATGAGATTTACAATGGAAGATGCCAGTAGAACAGATCCTGCATTTTTGATAAAGATGTGCAAAGCAATCGAAGAAGTTGGTGTCGATAGAATAAGTATTCCAGATACCGTAGGAATAATGCGTCCAAATGGAATGTATAATCTGGTAAAAACAGTTCATGATCAAATAAAAACGCCTCTTGATGTTCATTGTCATAATGATATTGGTCTAGCATTAGCAAATGCTTTTGCTGGATGTGATGCTGGAGCAGATCAAATCCATACTACAATAGATGGTATTGGTGAACGAACTGGAATTCCCTCATTGGCGGAAACTGCAGTTACGCTATCTTATCTTTACAAATCTCCAAATAGTTTTAGATTAGATATGCTCATGGATCTGTCAAGATTAATAGAACAATATACTACTATCAAACCATATGATTCTAAGCCAATAGTAGGTTCTACAGCATACAAACACAAGGCAGGAACTCATCTAGCTGCAATCCTTAGAAACCCAGCTGCATACGAGCCAATTGAGCCCAAAGTAGTAGGAAATAGGAGAAGAATTGTCTTTGGAGAATTAGCAGGTAAAAATGGTGCTGCATATCTCATGTCACTTTTAGGGCTAGACCAAAATGATGAACATGCCAAAGCTGTTGCAATGGGTCTAAAGAACTTGCGAATGGGAGACTTGCTTGAAATTCCATTGGATGATAGATTAGAAAGAAAGATAATTAATGACACCAAAGTTAAGGTAAAACCAGGAAAATAATATGAAATGCTTAGAATGTGATGCCAATATTTCTTCCCCAAAAGATTCCATGGAAGGAGAAATAGTCACATGTCCAGATTGTGGAGCAAGCTTTGAACTTGTAAAAGGATCTAATGGCTTTGAGTTGAAACCAGCACAAACTGTTGGTGAGGACTGGGGCCAGTGAGCTC
>CAZIHN010000087.1:0-4298 GCA_964538845.1 uncultured Nitrosopumilaceae archaeon
TTGGCACGCAAAGATTTCTCCCCTGGCACAGGGCATTTTTGTATGAACTAGAACAGGCACTTCTTGCACATGACCCACTGGTGACTATTCCTTATTGGGACTGGATTGTAGACAGAAAAATTCCTCAATGGTTAGAGAATTTCAAACCAACAGTTGTTGTTAATGGCAACCCCATAACTGTTTCAAGACATCCTGGTACTCTGATAACAAACCTGCCAACTCAAGAGCAATTAAATGTAGTCAGTCAACAAACCACTTTTAATTCTTTTACTACCCCGGTTTATGATAATCAAGAAAATAATATACCACCTTATGGTCTTGAAGGATTGCATAATACAGTTCATGTTTGGGTTGGTGACACAATGGCAAACATACCTACCGCTCCGGCAGATCCAATCTTTTGGATGCATCATGCAAATGTTGACAGGAACTGGGATTTATGGCAGACAAGTCACTCTGGAAAAAATCCAAATCTAATTGGCTCTGATTCAGTAATGGATCCCTGGAGTTTTACAGAGACGGATACAAGAAGTACAAAGAATTTTGGATATATTTACGGATGATTCGCATTTTGTGGCGAGAAATATTTATTTTGACACTTGAATTTTAGATCATCTATTCTTTTGCATTATATTTACAGACAATCAATTTGCTTTCATCACTTATAACGTGTATCTCTTCCTTACCAACTAGAAATTTAATTATCCAATAGCTTTTGGACGAATCTAGTACGTGTAGATGTTTATCATCGATCAACGTTGAACCGTCTTTGGTGAGCACCACCATAATTTCATTTTCGGGTAACAATGAATCATCTATTATTTTTTGTACAATAGCTGGATACTTTTGTACTGCTTCAATTGTATCACCTTTCTGATCTTTAACTTTGAAAAGCAGATCAAAAACTTCGTGGAACTTACTATACAGTTCATCTGAATATAATCCAGCTACTAGTGCTCCGGCAGCAACGACGAATAGATTGGCGTCAGCTATAGATGCACCTGGTACTCCAGCATATATTCCAGATCGTATTAGAACATATGAAATCAGGCCCATTATCGAACCTTGTATTGGTCTGAAAAGATAGAATGAATCCCAACTCATTATTAACTTTCTGCGGCCTAAAAAACTGTTAAAAGATCTATATGGAACAAAAGAACCCCCCAAGGTTCCCGCCAATATAACTATGATAAAATTTTTCACAACACTAACATAAAACCAATCGCTGCTGAAAGGAGAGATTTTTCCTAGTAGTTTCATTTGATATTCAGCCTTTTGAAATTGATAATAATGAATTTCATCTAGTAAATTCTTTTTTTCATATAGTAGTTCCTCTTGGTTAGAATTTGTTTGGTTGGCTAAAGAGGTACTGTTAAGTTAACTTTCTATACTTTGAAGTTTCTCAGCATCAATTGATAATGTCGAATTTATCGAAGTTATCCTATCCTCAAAGGTTTGATGCGGCCAATAATATACTAACAAAAAAATGGATACTATAATTAAAGATAGAAAATAAATTCTGAAAAAATAAACCCTTACTCTGCCAACCAGTCTTAATAATTCTCTTTTCCTTTCCTCATTTTTT
Source organism: uncultured Nitrosopumilaceae archaeon (assembly GCA_964538845.1). GTDB lineage: Archaea > Thermoproteota > Nitrososphaeria > Nitrososphaerales > Nitrosopumilaceae > Nitrosotalea. The sequence goes on from CAZIHN010000087.1 coordinate 1,586, forward strand.
TTTATACTTTCGTTAACATTATGATGTCTCTTTGGATTGTAATTTATTTCAGGATCGGACATTTGATAAGATTACGATGTTTTTGAGTTTATAAGCTATACTAGAACAATTTATGAACTGATCAAAATAATATTAAAAAAGAAACAAACTTACTAAAAATTTTGCTAGATTATGGAATTTTTAAAATTATTTTGAACTAGATGCCGACGAAATGTTCAATGAGATGATGATGAATAGACCTAAAATCACTTCATTTTCATACGGACATTAATTGAAAGGGTCTGGACCATGACCTATTAGTATCAAATTTGAATCCTTTACTGATATTGAAAAACACCGAGTTATTTAGGGAAGTATTGCATTTTCAAGTTTACCAAGAGATAAATTTGTCTGAGAATGTCACTGTCATCTAATAATTTGTTTATTGTACAGGTAATTTATCGAAGTGGAAAAGTCTTGCGCGGTGATATCATTTGACGCTACAAATCTTGCGGTCTTCTTTTCCCAATATGGTATCATTGATCCGTGCAAACCCATATCACTTAACAGTTGAGAGTCAGTGATAGGATGCGTCAAGCCCTCAGCCCAATTGGTTATGGCATAAACCAAGGTTGTGTTTGTATTGGGAACGGGTGGTAGAGTAACAGTTAGAGTTTGTGATGTAGAGTTTGCCGCATTATACAGTGAAGATCCAGTAAACTGGGCAGTAATCTGATTCGATCCTGCACTATTTGGTGTCAACCCATTGATAATATAATATCCAGTCGAATTTGTGCTGGTGCTTGGTATGGTTATTTGTGGATTAGCACTAAATGATATTGTCATTGCATTCAAGGCGTTACCATTTGATGTATCAAATAGCCGACCAGAAAGACTGTATGTGCCATTGGAAAGTATGTAACTAGGGGAAATACCTAGTGTAAGGGAAACAGAATGTGACACGGTATTGTAAGATTGCGTAGCGGATACGGCAGTATAGGAGCTATCACCTGAAAAGTTTACCTGAACTTGCAAACCGTTACTTACTGTACTGGATGCGGGTCCAGTTGCAGAATAAGTACCATCAGAGTTTGTGATTGCTGACGAGAAGCCAACTGAACCATTTCCGCTAAACGTTACTGTCTTTCCACCAAGTCCGTTGCCTGAGTTGTCTGTCAGTTTGCCTGAGAGCTGGATGCTGGCACCCCAATAGGGCCCAGAAACTGGATTTAGTGTAAGAATTGTTCCTGTTGGGGTTGGAGGTGGTGCTTTTACGTACATGGTATTAGTACTGGTGTCATATCCCAGGTCTTTTAGGGTTAGAACCGTAAATCCGTTATCATGCAAATAATTTACGATTCTGGAAAACAAAACCTGGTTTGTGTGCAACCAGTAGCTTGGTGTTGTCGGAGATACAATGTCATGCAGTGTAACTACTGGAATTGCAACTAGTGCGCCGTTTACATTGTACTGAGTCTGAGTGTTCATCCAGTTAACAAACACATTGTATACCGCAGAGTCATTATAATTATAACCTACTTCTAAATTATCTATGCTATTCATTCTTACAGCATATTGATTTGCATATTGTAATTTACCACTCGGAGTGTACGTGGCACAATTAGTCTGGTTGTATGGAAACTTGTATCCATCACATGCAAGAAACCAGAGTGGTTCTGGACCATGAGCATATAGTGTCTTTGCGGTATCATAATACTGCGATACAATATTTACAACTGTTGCATTTTCTGAACCATGATTTGCTGGATATGCAAACACTGTTGGATTGAAACCATGGTCTTGTAGGCATTGTTTTGAGCCTCCTATTTCATATTGTAACTGGCTAGCAGACAGAAAATTCAAGTCGGGATGTGTCATTGTATGAGATTCAATGTCTTGGCCGTCAGCTCCCATGTCTGCAATTTGATTCCAGGTCATTCTCGTGCTCCCACCCACCCAATTACATACTATCATGAAACTTGCCTTGTATCCATATGTATCCAAGACTGGCTTTGCAAAATTATACTGTCCAGCTGTTGCATCATCCATTGTAAAAATTATGTACTTTCCATTACCTGATTGAGCATGTATTGGACTAACCGTTACTGGTATAGCAGCCAGGAGAACAACAATAATAGCTATCGGAATAAACTTTGATTTCAATAACTCTCAGAAATTTTACTTCTATAAACGGATTGTGTAGGATTTCCTTTTCTAACACAGATTTACGATGTACTTGTCATCTTCGACTCTGAATTATTAAAATATTCTAGTTCTGGAAAAGATAACTAGTGAGGCAGTGGCAAGTAGCAAGACTATCAAGGTAGTTGGAAATTCTGGAACGCTACTGCCAGTTGTATTATTTTGTCCGCTGGTTGTAGGAGGAGGTTGAGTTGTTGGTGGGGGTTGAGTAGAGGGCGGAGGTTGTACCGGTGTCACCGCTTGCGATATTGATGATGTTCCAGAGCTGCCAGAATGGAAAGTATCTCCTACATAACTTGCAGATAGCGTTATGGTATTTGGAGAATTGGAGGCTGGTACATATGTTATAGAACAGTGATTTCCTGAAAGGTTACATGCATTTTGACTCATACTACCACCCGCACCGTTGTCATTCCACGATACGATACCAACCAAGGCAGCAGATGGGTTTGAGGGATCGGTAACAACAGCTGTAAAGGTGATGGTGGTACCATGGGTAAAGGTTTGTGTACTTGGTGAAACCACAATATTT
>CAZIHN010000088.1:0-4258 GCA_964538845.1 uncultured Nitrosopumilaceae archaeon
CGACATGGGGATTCTTTTTACCTGGACCAACTGATTCTGTTACTATTCCAAATGGAATCACAGTAACCGTTCCAGCCGGACTTGAAGTCACAATTAATTCAGGTGGTAGCGTAACAGTCAAAACAGGTGGCACACTTACAATTGATTCAAACGGTACAATAATCAACAACTTGGGCGGGAATATCAAAAACTTTGGTTCACTCAACAATAATGCTGGAGCTACTTTAGAAAACAATGGTGCTATTGGTTTCAATGCTGGAGATACTATAACATTTACCGGTCCATCCACATACGCTGGATCCTTTTCAAACTCTGGTACATTTAACATGAATCCCGGAAGTTCGGTTGCTCTAGGATTTGGTACTCATCTTACCGTTAGCTCAGGTAATTTCATCATTCCATCTGGAGTAACACTGGGCATCTTCAAAGCCTCACTTATTGTCAATCCAGGTGCATCTCTGTCAAATTCTGGTACCATTACCACTAGTTCAGCAGGTATCATCTCCAACGCTGGTACTATTAACAATTCTAATGGGATAAACAACGCTGGTACTATTAATAATTCTAATGTAATAACCAACTCTGGCACTATCTTTGGGACCGGTATCTTCAACTCTGACCCGTTTTCAATTACAAATACTGGTTCAATTACAAGTATTGTAACATTATACGGTAGCACTACTTTACCAGGAAACTATGTCATGAGCTACCCAGTCATCATCCCATCTGGTATGACTTGGAATATACCTTCAGGCAAGACACTTACAATTGACCCAGGAGAATCACTCACAATCAATTCCGGCGGCAAACTGTCCAACTCTGGCACAATTGTCAAAAATTCTGGAATAATAGACAACTCTGGCACTATCTCTAATACCGGTAGTATTAGTGGTACAGGCTTATTTATCTCTCCTCTTAACTCTATTACAAACAATACATTCTCAGATCAAATACCAAATCTTGTTACTGCTAAAACTACAACTTTTGCTGCAAACTACACTGTGACCTATAGAGTCAAGGTACCATCTGGAGTCACACTTACAATCAATTCAGGTAAGACTCTTACACTCATAGACCATAATCCAATTACAATTGAATCAGGTGCTCAGGTTACAGTCAATTCTGGCGGCACATTGTCAAACTATGGAAATCTTGGCAACAATGGGAACATTATCAACTCCGGGTTAATCAGATTCCATGAAGGTGGTTTTTTAACCAATTCTGGCACTCTTGCCAACTCTGGTAGCATTATAAACTCTGGAGTAAATTTCGCTAACTCTGGTAGCATAATTAACTCAGGTAGTATTTTTAACAACGCTGCGAGCATCTCAAATACTGGAATTATTAACAGTACTGGATCATTTACATCTGATCTATCGAGAATTATAAACACAGGCACAATAACGGGTACTGTTACGGCTCAAACATCGATCATTAGGATGTTCTTCCCGTTCATGAACTATACCCTCAACTATAATGCTCTGGTACCAAACGGCATCCCGATTAGGATCGACGCAGGTTCTGTCTTTATAATCACTTCAGGTCATACACTAACAATCAATGCAGGTGCTCAACTTACAATCAATGCAAGTTCTACATTATCCAACTTTGGCACGATTAACAACAAGGGCAAGATAACAAACCATGGTCTTGTAACCAATCAAGCAGCTGGCATCATCACTAACATAGGCACAATAAACAATTATTGCGGCACTGTAAATAATTTAGGAACAGTTAGTGGAAATCCGATCTCAAATAATTGTCCAGTTATCCTGACAAGAATTACGGACAAGTTTACGCCATTTCACATAACAACAAATCCAAACAATAATTTGATCTATGTATCTGAGATATACTACAACCAGGTATCTGTGTTTAGAGGTAACAATAACACCCTGTTAAAGATAATTCCAGTGGGAAACATACCAAAAGCCATTGCCACAAGCACAAAATTAAATGAAATTTTTGTGGCAAATACAGGAGATAATTCCGAGACAATAATCAACAGTACAACAAATTCTGTCATCAAGACTGTACTCGGTGGCAAATTTACGGATTCTGATATCGATTACAAGACTCACACACAATACATTGGGACTGGAAGCACTGTAAAGGTCATTGATACCACAACAAATTCAACAATCAAGACAATTTCTGGATTTATCTGTGCTTCAAGTCTAGCTGTAAATCCAGTACTCAACATGGTATACGTAACTGGTTCTGATACTTGTAACAGTACCACAGTATCAGTAATTAATGGTACTAGTAACACAGTTGTACAGACAAAAGATTTGAAAACTTACTTGACTGATATTGCTGTAAACTCTAAAACAAATATGGTCTATACGACAAGTTTCCCTAGCAAGACAATTTATGCAATTAAAGGTAGTACTGGTGGATTGCTTTGAAAATTAGTGTTTTTGTAAAATTCAAAAATGATTATAACAAATTGACCCAAAGAAATCTTTTGTTAATGGAGTTAAAAATCGGCTGTAATGGTTGGATCTATTAAGATAGGTTCGATTTGTATGTTATTTCCAATGACTAAATCGTTATTGAATATTGATTCTATGGGTCTACATGGTTTTTGGTTGATACAGAGATAATTGTTAAATAATAACCTTATTACTGGTTTATCATTGCCTGCGAATCGATACTATAATAGATATGTCTATCCGTGTTACTTGCAGAATCCTATTATCTCTTGTATGCGTAATAATTGGTGCGATGACAGGAATGAAAGCAATCCTAAATTTTTGGAATAAGAGATCGATTTATATGACAAAAATTACATTTAGACATCCCGAGGAAGATTCAACAACATGACCAGACAGCTTCATACTTACTCCATCTCAAGAGACGAGCTTCACAAAGTGTTTGTATTATTAAGATGTTCCAAAAAAGTGCATAAGGATTGTAGAAGTATGGCTGGCGCAGTATTGAAAAATACAACACATGTATTGAAAACTTATACAACTAATACCGACTTTGAAGGAGAGAAATTTTGTGTAGTAGGTAGGGCATTAGCAAAAACAAGTGAATTAGAAGATTTAGAAAATCAACTATCGAAAATGAAAACTGATGATGCTAATCCCATTAGAGTTGAAAAACTAGAAATGCTAGTCAGTACATAATAAATAGTGCGCCATGGATTTGTTTCCATGGATATTCTTGTAAAAGGAAAAATAAACAAAACACAAGCTATCATAAATCAAATAAAAAAAAACAAAAAGAAGCTACCAAAGATTATCCGGCTCATTCCATACAACAAGCAAAAAAAAGGAAAATTAACCAATGAAACTTATCTCCTTATTGCAATTGAGAAGCGAATACTAGATAGAAAAAAAATAGAAAACCTTATCACTAAACTGAAATCGTTTCGATATGTATTGGATGCAGCTCCAGTTCGGGATCCAGAAGAGCATTTCCATCGATATATTGAAGATAAAACTTGCCATTTCTTTTTCGATATCGATAGTACTATAACTAAGGGAGGTATAGGAGTGATACAAAAAGAAACTAGTCCTATTTTTGAGGCAATAAAATCAAAGGGATATTTCATTTATTTAGCGTCTGGTAGACCAGCTCCTCAAGTACAGCAAAATATGAACAAACTTGATACAGAAGATATTGGAATTGCTGAAAATGGCGGTGTTATAATATATGGAAAAACTGGTAATAATTATTCTCCAATAAGTAGAAATCTCAAAATTGAACCCACAAAAGCCTTAGTATTTTTGAAGAAGAAATACGGAATTAGGGAAGATCCCAAACATGGATCACGTATAACAGAAAGAATTATCCCGAAGATTATCCAGAAAAATAAATTAGATAATTGCATTAAGAGATCAGGTGCTAAGGTAGACGTAATTGAAAGCGGTACTGCTTATCACATAGCTACTAAAGGAATTAACAAAAGCGTAGCTATTGAGAAAATAACTTCCGATCAACAATTTACAGATTATGATATAGTTATTGCCGTGGGAGATAGTGACCTTGACGTGCCAATGTTTAAAGGATCGGATTTCAGCTTTGCTGTTAGGAACGCTTCGAAGAAAGCCATTGAGAATGCAAATGTTCATCTTCAACATGATTTTGCAGAGGGAGTACGAGAAATGTATGAGGAATATTTCACTAGTTAAACTAAAATTATTTGTTTAAATTTAGTCAGTGTTTGCGAGTACTATCGGAACCCTATTAGGTTCATTTAGCTGTTGTTTCGATTCAGATTGGTATTGGCATGTAGATTGCTAAAAAG
>CAZIHN010000089.1:0-4234 GCA_964538845.1 uncultured Nitrosopumilaceae archaeon
AAACAAAATCAGGGTAATTAATCGCTGCTACCAGAGCAATTTCCATTTGACCGGTATAATCTGACCTCTCCATGGTATTCTGGGATGGCTCAAGGACAGTCGATCCAAGCTTTGTTAAAGGCGTTCAAAATAACTCATAACTCTACTTACTTTAATGCCATCCTTCCATTAATGAATTCATTTTACATCGATGTAAAAGATGGCGGTGTAACAGAGAAGTCCAATGACAAAGGATGGTGGTATGAGGAATATGCGGGTAAAGGAGGTAAAAACCCGAGAGTATTGAATGAGATGGAATATACTTTGTTGGGTTTGTATGATTATTAAAATTACACAAAAGATGAAAAAGCACATTATCTATTTAACCAAGGGGTTTTGGCTTTGAAGAACAACATAGAGAAGTACGATATAGGAGACGGAACTACATATTATGATACACTTGGATTAAAAGCTGATTATTACTATCAAAATGTACATGTAGATATTACTGGAGAGCTATACGATATTACTAAGGAACCAATCTTAAAAGAATACCATGACAAGTGGAAAGTTTACAGAGATACTCACAAGAACATATATGACTACCTAAATATTCCTCCAATTGATCATTCCATACTACTGATTGTTGCAATATCCGTAATGATGATTTCAATATTTTTATTATGGATAGTCATGGCTCAAAGAAACCATCGATTAAAACTTTGGAAGAAGGGATAAACAGATGGTTTTGGAATTGTTCGTTTTTGGAATAGGTTTTCGGAGCTACATTCTGAAAAAAGGGATTATCATTCTCACGCGAAAGACTTTGCCATATGCCAAAAACCTACTCTTTGCTAATGGTATTTACAAATTAACATCTTTGATTAGTCCAGAATTAATGTTGGTGAAAGAAGTTTAGTAATAGCAATAATAATACTGTAGGAAAGGGAGCGGTTTACTTGTTAGTGGAAACAATCGTTGGATTGTTTTCAGGTTACGTCTTTTGGCTTATTATTGCGAAATTTGCCTCCTCAGGCGTGATTGGAACGTCGTCCGCTGTTATATCATTATCTACGATTGTCATGACAGTCGCGACAATGGGAATACCGCTTGGAGTTGAACGATTTTTAGGCAAAAGTTTTTCTTCGAAACACTCGGAAGCCAAGCACTTTGTAGAGGCTTCTACGATACTTGTATCCATTGGAATAGTTCTTTGCAGTATTGTTATGCTAATTTTTAGAGATTCAATTCAAAGCAATTTTAAAATTGATTTGAGTTTGCTGGTCCTTGCAATTCTGCTCATGTGTTCATCAAGCATATTTACTCTATTTCGTTCAGTATTAATCGCCTCGTTAAAAACAAAGACACTACCATTAATTTTGATCATTTCTGCAGGTACCAAGATGGGAGTTACAATATTATTAGTTCTAATAGGCATGGGTACAGTTGGAATTATTTTTGGTTTTATTTTGAACTCAATTTTGGGTTCAATACTTCTTGGTTTTGTCATTGGAATGATCTTCAAAGGGTCAGAAAGGCAGGAAGATCTAAAGTTCAAGGAAACTTTTAAGAATATTCTATCATCAAGTATGGCAAACTGGATTCCATTGTTAATCGCAACAATGGGTTCTCAATTAGGAACTGTATTGATATTTGCGTCAAGAGGCGCAAGCCAGACCGGTGTTTATTTTATAGCTTTATCTATTGTAACTGGATTGTCTGCAGTAGCTACGGTTCTATTTACGGTGGCCTTTCCAGCTTTAAGCAACATGACGGATGGCAGAAAAAGGTTTGTGGGAAAAATTACAAATTTGAGTAATATATTTGCAATACCTTTCACAGCTTCAGCGTTCTTCTATTCAAAAGAGATAATGCAATTGTTTGGACCGAACTATGATAGTGGTTCCTTTATCTTGCAAATAATGCTTCTTTCAATTCTCCCGGGCCAAATTGCAAGCGGCATTAACACTTTGACTTATTCATATGGAAAATACAGACAGGTTCTAGTAATGGGCATATCAGGAAACGGTGCACGTGTGTTATTCCTGAGTATAATGGTTCCTATTTATGGCGGTATTGGCGGAGCGATTAGTTTTACTCTCGGCACAGTTGTCCTTTTAATTGTGGCGATTATAATATCTAGGAAGATTAATTTTATTCCACGCTGGGACAAAAGTTTAGTTATATTCACAATCCCATTTGGAATAGGATTTGTTCTAAGCCATTTTGGCGCAAACTTGATTTTGGGATCAATTGTAACAATTATTGGTTCATATTTACTCTTTTTGAGGATACATTTCATAACTCGTTCTGATCTGAGAGATTCGATTGGATCTCTTCCGAGCAGTATTGCAAATCCGACACTTAACATATTGAATAAAATAGCCAAGAAATTGGACAAATCCTATTAGAGTTTGTTATAATGATTAAGGAGACAAGAAATAATTGTTAGTTGAGAATAAACCAACTGAAAGTCTCAATGTTTGCATAATCACCTCTTGGTTTCCAAATAAGAAAAATCCTCGTTACGTTCCATTTGTGTATTTGTTTGGAAAAAGTCTTGCAGAAGTCGGTTTTAAGGTTTCATTTATAGTTCCACTTGTAGGAGATGATGAACCAGTAACATCAAAAGATGGTATCACAATATATCGCATAAAGGGAAAATTCTATCCATTTTCTATGATAAAGCTGGTAAAGAGGATAATGCCGGATGTAATTCATGTTCAAGCTCCCGATTTCTTTTCAAGTATTGCCATAATTGCGGCAGCAATAATGAAAATCCCTATCATAGCTACTGTACATCGCGGAGAATTAGAAGATCCTGCAAAATTGATGAGCCTTGTCAGAAAATTTGCATATCCTCGGTTTAGAAAAATAGTCGCTGTTTCAGAGTTTACAAAATCTCTCACCAGGAAAACGGGTGCAAAAATGAACAATGTTGTGGTTATCTATAATTCGTGTAACCAGCAACTTTTCTTACCGAGAGATAAATTAACTGCAAGGAAAAATCTAGGTCTCCCTATAGATAAAAAAATAATTTTGTATGTTGGCAATTTGGTAAAAATTAAAGGTATTTACACTCTTATTGAATCTTGTAGAATTATTTGTGCGAAGATTCCAGATTCTATTATTCTTATTGTAGGAGATGGAATAGAGAGAACTAAGGTAGAATCACTAGTAACCTCATACGGCCTAGACAACAATATAAAATTCCTCAAATCATTAGAACCATCAAAAATTCCACCTTATTACAATTCAGCGGACACTTTCATTTTACCTTCATTTATAGAAGGCCATTCAGTTGCACTTCTAGAGGCAATGTCCTCCGGATTACCAATAGTAGCTTCAATGGTAGGTGGAAATAAAGAAACCGTAGAAGATGGAGTTAATGGCTTTCTTTTTGAAGCTGGTTGTTCAGACATGCTTGCACAAAAGACGATTAAAATATTAACAGATGATTCAGTATCTAGACAAATGTCATTGCGTAGCTCGGAAATTTACCAAAAAAAATTTACTACACAAATACAGATTCAAAGCTTTGTGAAACTTTATCGATCTCTTCTTTAAATTTTAATTAGCATAAAATCAATGGATCAATTAAAATTGAATTGTCTCTCAAAACCATTCGTTTTGTAGAGTAGAGACTAAAAAACTGATTATTTTGAAAATTCCTGACAAGAATCTAATTCAGCGTACAGTCTGTATGAAAATATCGTATCATCCACTTTATAATCCAAAAATACTGTGAGATTGAGTAGCAAATACATGATCTCATTCATTTACAAAAGACTAGTGCTTGGAGAGGGTGTATCTACTCTCCAAATCGCATCATCAGTACTTCTTGCCATAATAGTGGTATTCTACATATATTCCGCTGGTACTTTTTTTGAAATCAGCGTTTATCCTCTTTTACACCGGGATAACAATCAAGAATCGTTTAACACTGCTCTTATCGAAAACGGCATCGACAAGATGGTTATCGTTTCTTGTGCGATACTCTGGCTTGCGATTTTTCTTGAAGGCAAGTTAAGAATTATGGCACCATCAATCTACGGAGCACTCCTAGTTATTTCCGTAATTGCAAATCAAGATTTCATTTTAAACGGTCTTTTTTTGATTTCAGTACCTCTTGTCACAAGTCTGATAATTGTATACCATATGTTTCATAGAAGAATAGCTAGTCCTTCAAGCGTTTTATCGTTGAATTATCTTGCAATATTTGGACTTGGCACTAGCATTATTAGTATAGCTTTTA
>CAZIHN010000090.1:0-4160 GCA_964538845.1 uncultured Nitrosopumilaceae archaeon
GATATCCAGGATACATGTATACTGACTTGTCATCTCTTTATGAAAGAGCAGGAAAAATAAAGGGAAGACATGGTTCTGTAACACAAATTCCTATACTCACAATGCCTGCAGATGATATTACTCATCCAATTCCAGATCTTACTGGTTACATCACTGAAGGACAGATAGTGATGAGCAGAGATTTGCACAGAGCTGATATTCATCCACCAGTAGATGTGTTGACAAGCCTTTCACGTTTAATGAATCAGGGAATTGGAAAAGGAAATACAAGAGAAGATCATCGTGGATTGGCAGACCAACTTTATGCTGCATATGCACAAGGAAAAGATGCAAGATCACTTGCAGCTATAGTTGGTGAAGAAGCTCTCAGTGATTTAGATAAGAAATTCTTAAAAGTAGCAAACAACTTTGAGAGAAAATTTGTAAATCAAGGAATGGACGAAAATCGCTCCATAGAGCAAACACTAGACATAGGATGGAAGCTTCTTGCAGATCTATCAGAATCAGAGATGAACCGTATCAAACCAGAGTTTATTGCAAAATACGGAAAAAGAGCCACGAAAGCTGGTGGTACATAGACTTTGCCATCAGTAATTAATATTCGTCCTACTCGTCTTGAATACATTCGCACTAAGCGAAGAATTATTGTTGCCAAAAAAGGACTAAAATTGTTAAAACTAAAACGACAAGCACTAATCCTAGAATTTTTTAATGCAAGTAAAACTGCAGCTGCATTAAGAAGCGGCTTACAAACTGAATTGGTAAAAGGTTATCAAAGTATCAGAATGGCAGAGATGCTTGCAGGTACGATGAGATTAGAAAATGAAGCAATGAAAATTCCGCAAATAAGTAAATTACAAATTCAAGTAAAAAATGTAATGGGAGTTAGTATTCCAAAACTTGAGGGTGGAAAAAGCAATACAGCTATAACCGAACACATATTGGAACTCCCTCCCTCAATTAATGAAGCAATCAAAGCATTTCAAAATGTTCATAAAATGGTTCTTGATGTTGCAGAAAAAGAAACTACTTTACGAAAACTTCTTTATGAGATTGAAAAAACAAAACGAAAATCTAACGCAATAGAAAATGTTTTCATTCCAAGGTTACAAAATGCCGTTAAATTTATCATATTTAGATTAGCTGAGATGGAACGTGATACATTCATCATGTTAAAGACAGTAAAACGAAAGATGGGTGAAAGAGAACAGGAAAATATTCAAAGGGAGAACGAAATAATTGCCAGCTAAATTTGTAAATCCACAACAAAGAAAATTTTATCTAATCATGAGGGCAATTAAAATTGGTAACATCTTTGGTACTATTATTATAGCACTCTATGCAGGAAAACATTTCTTAGGAGTATAGCATGTCAACCCAAGAAAAATATGTTCATTCTCTCAAACAAATTAAAGAGGGAGAAGAAAAAGCTTGGGCTGAGGTTCAAAATTTTAAGAAAAAAGTAACAGAAGATGTCAAATCTTTTCAAATTGATGCTGACAAGGCAATAGAAGCAGCAAAAATACAAGGGGAAAAATTAGTTGAATCAAATATAGATCAAGCAAGGAAAAAAGCGAAAATTGAAGTAGAAAAAATTATTGAGGAGGCAGAGATAAAATCAAAAAACATCTCATCACAAATTGATGAAAAAGCTGTTCAAGGAATTCTAGATATTTTGTTAAAAGGTATAGAATAATGGTACTCAAACCTGTGCCCATGACCATGATGGCAGTACTTGGTTTAAGAAAAGACAGACAAGTAGTAATTTCTGTTTTGCACGATATGGGCATAGTACAGTTGGAACCTTTATCCAAAGATGTAACTCCTTTGCTCAAAAATGAGCGTGATAATGATAACTACAAACAAGTTTCAGATCAACTACTTCGAATTAAGGCTTTCAAAACTGTTCTACCTCCTCTCCAAGTCTCACATTGTCTTCGTTTTCCAACAATTGAAAATTTAATGCAAGCAGCCAAATCAATTGATATTGATTCTAAAATTAATTCACTAGAACGAGAAAAAGAAACTCTTCTGACTAGAATAAATGAAACTGAAAATAACATAAAACTTGTTGAGGAGTTCTCATTTTTTCCTGAAGATTTCAGTGTGCTACAATTAGTACTTGGACATTCTTATTTTGGGCGTCTAGATTCTAAACAATTTCCAGCTTTTAAGAAAGGATTAGAAGCAAACAATTTGGATGTTTTCCTTTATTCTAAAGAAGATAAAGAAATTACTCGAATTGTTCTTATCACATTTCCAAACTTTCCCCCTCATGCGCTTGCTACTGCTGTTCAAGAGTACAACGTTAAGCTTGAAGCTGTACCGAAACTCAACGGGACATCAGCCCAACTAAAACAGTCTCTAGGTACTGTTCTTAATGAATTAAATCAAAAACTAAAGGAGATTGACAGACAATTAGAGGAAATTTCCAAGGAACACTATGCAAATATTGTTTGTGTAGAAGAACAGCTTGAAATAGAAAACAAAAAACTTGAGGTCATTGATAATCTTGGAGTTACATCTGATTCATTTGCGCTAGAAGGATGGGTTCCAAAATCAAAACTAGAATCGATCAAATCTAATCTAGACAAACATGCCAAAGGAACAATTGTCTATGAGCTAGAAACTGAAGAAAATCCACCGACACTTTTTGCGAATCCAAAAAGATTCAAACTGTTTGAAGCTTTTATTAGATTTTATTCCTTGCCACAAGGAAAAGAATTTGATCCTACTTTGATTTTTGGTCTTATATTTCCAGTCTTCTATGGAATGATGGTTGGTGATGCAGGCTATGGCCTTGTTATACTTCTTGTTTGCAGATGGGTAATAAGAAGAGTGGAAGGTGGAAAACGCAATTTCAACATCATGCCAAAACCTCTGCGCAGCTTTGCTTTGACGATATTAAAACCAAGACAAATGGTTAAACTAGCAAAGGCAATGACACCAGGTGCTATAATCGCAATAATTTTAGGAATTTTGTTTAACTTGTATTTTGGATTTCATCTCAATGGGTATCTCTTTAATTATCTAAACTCGGCTTTTGGTATGCATCTTCCTGCAAGTGGTGCAATCTTTAGCCCCATTGTAGGTCTCCGCAGACTATTGCTAATCAGTGGATATATTGGTCTAGGCATGGTGACATTTGGTTTGATTCTTGGCATAATCAATAGCTTGAGAGAAAAAGAAACTAAACATGCTATAGGAAAAGTAGGTTGGCTGCTATTTGGATGGGGCGTTGTTATGACAGGTTTGGCATTGATGCATCATGGCCACATAAATCCAATTCATCATGTTGAAGGAATTGGTTACTTTGGATTGCTATTGGGAGGAATTGGATTAATGTTTGTTGGAGAGGGTCCAAGAGCCATTATGGAGTTACCCTCCATAGTTAGTCACATACTTTCTTACACAAGAATTATCGGAATTCTATTAGCTTCAGTAATCTTGGCTGATGTAATCGATTTCATTTTCATAAAAACTTTGCATCATTCAATACCGTTTATCGTTCTTGGAACAATAATTCTTTTCATTGGTCACATTTTCAATATTATAATAGGTGTCTTTGAACCTGGAATTCAGGGAGCAAGATTGGTCTATGTGGAATTTTTCTCTAAATTTTATCATGGAAACGGTAGAGCGTTCAAACCTTTTGGAAGTCCACGCAAGTTCACTCATGATCAATACGAGTTGGAAGCAAAACCAAAAACAAAGTAATAAAAATTCGATTTATTGGATTAACTAATAATATTTTAATTCATTTACGTCCAAAATCCTTGTGCAATATCGGCATCTGAGAACAAGGCCTGTCTTATCAACTACATCCATAATTGGTTGAATGTCTTCATTACTGTTTGTTATACAATCTGGATTAGAACACCTAAAAATCCGTTCAATTTCATTTGGAAGAGTAACTCGTCTTTTTTCAACCAGTTTAAAGTCTTTTATGATATTTACACTTGCTTTTGGTGCAATCAATGCTAGCTTATTTGTATCTGAATCTTTTAGAAATCTGTTTTCAACTTTAATGATGTCTTTTTTTCCAACTTTTGAGCTGGGTACGTTTAACGCTATTGTTATCACATTGCCATCTTTTCCATCAATTTCAAGTGCGTTTAGAACTTTGAGGCCTTTTCCTGCCTCAATATGATCAATTACAG
>CAZIHN010000091.1:0-4159 GCA_964538845.1 uncultured Nitrosopumilaceae archaeon
ACTTGTAGTTTTTCCCCCGGTTTTATTGGTAACAAACGCAGTAGCATTATACATTCCCTTAAGCGAGAAGTGTGCTTGATTATCTTGTGAGCCTGTATCAACTGTTATTTGAAATGTATGATTTATGCTATCAGCAAGACCTGAAGTAACAAGAAGAAATAGGTCATTTGGATCAAACATTATTAAAGTAACTTCGGGCTGATCGGTGGGCAAAATGGTTCCCGAGAACATAATTTTATCTCCACCTTTGTAAAATGATGAATTGGTCTGGAGTGAGGTCACCTCTCCATAGACTGTAGTATGATTAGAAAATCCAACTAATGTCAGGATCGTGATTGCTATAGCTAAAGTTATGACCCTACTCATTGTTGGTAATAGTTATAACAAATAGATAAACTGAGATCATGATTTTCTGAGATGTTAAATTACCTACTAATTTCTTGTGGTTATTAGAGGCATTCAAAATAGTCCTAATGGTAACATTACTTGGCTTCGAAATTACACTTTTTGTGTCATTTAACCAGCAGCCTAATTGGAGTAGTTACAAACTCCTTCCCAATTTTTTATTTGACAAAAAATCAAATAGGTGGGAAGTAAAAACCCTTTCATTTTTTTTCTTCAATACTAGTTTTTATCTTATTGAAATTTTGATAATCCCATTATCGGTCATAAACTGAATTTCTCTGATAAAGTCATCATTAGATATTTGGTTATTTTTCAAGAACCCAACAGTATTTTTTATCCATAATGGCATGTGTACAGATACTAACCCACCATCATAATGTGGTGCTTTGACAATTTTCTGTTCGATAAGATTCTCAACTGGTTGTACAGCTTCAGAATATTCCATTTTGTTGGCACCTGAGGGAGATACGATAGAGGGATTGGCTAGTTCAGGATTTTGTGGAATAATCAATGAAGGTGTTGTTCCTCCAGCGTCTAATGATGTATGAATACTGAAGTCATTCTTCCTTTCTCCAAAATAATAGTTCGCATTTGCAGTAAAGACATTCACAGGGACGGTACCAGAAACAAAGTTCCCTTCGATATATGCCGTAAATGATTCTCCAGGAACCAGAATTATTGTTAAAATTTAAAATAATAATAATCATCTGTATTGGATTGATTTTGACAACATTAATTTCATTTTTTGCAGTCATTGGCATAGGAAAAACTTCGGAGGTTAATAGTATCAAAACATCTAATCTCATAGACGTTGTTGTGGAGCCTGTTTATAAAACACAAAAGGAATCAAAGTTATATAATTACAGCGGGATTATTGTATCTACAACAAAATCTGGAAATTATACCCAGTTTCAATTAATTGATTCCTTTTCCGCAGTTACCCTAATTCAGGCAAGCGGTACGTCTTTTCAACTAAATACTTTCTACGATCCACTTAACAAGATTCAGGTTGGAAAGACAATACGAATGACAGTAATGGAGACAACCCCAATATGTTCTATTAATTTGATTTTTTCTAATGGAACAAAAATAATTAATGACGATAATTTTGAATCGATAAATGATGCCTCAAAATATAACAAGACTGTAATCGGAGACAAAAGATGCCTTGCTAACAATATAATGCGATATGGATCAGATTGGAGTATTAATTAATGAGGGTTTAGCCGAAATGGTCTTGGATTCAACTCACAGTTCTGCTTGACGTACATATGGGAGGAATGCAAGGAGTTCTCAGCGTTTTCTGTTTGAAGGTTAACACACTTAACAGTTGTAATACATAATTTATGGTTGGAATAATTGAATTTGTATCTGGGTAAATGGCTCTCTTTCAATTCGTAGAATCTTGCCTTTCAAAATCATTCCAGAATCAAGATATGGTGCTACAAATTGAGCTAAATTACGTTCAAGAAAACCTATTTCAGTATCACTATAGATCTTTATCGCGTTTCGATCATACATGTTATCATAATCTCTCATAATTTTCAATTCTTGATCTATCCTAGTTTTTGAAGCATTAATCCATCTTCCTTCATAAGATAATCCTGCAATCCATGTGGGCTTTGAAAGAACATCTTTTAATGACAAATCAGATTTCAGAAGAGGGTTTACGCCTGCTCTAGTCAGAGCAACGCTCACATCTTCAAGAACCGGACTATGAAGATCATAATCTGCATACAATCTTTCATGATTGATTCTAGAAATCCATTCCAGAAATTCTTTATAGTCTATTTGATCATTTTCAATATCATATTTTGCTGCCATTTTAATTGCTGTATTTCTAAAAGGTATACCTGCAATCATTGCCCAAGAGGCTTCGGGGGTAGGAACACCATATTTTACCATTGTAGATAGAAAATTTACATAATCTGAAAGTTCTTCATTTGTCAGATCAAACTCAGTTATAGCAATTTGCAAGAAAGATGAAATACCCCAAGGAAGTAAATAACCAAAGTAACTTTCAACAAAATTTGCAACTCTGATAGTATCTTGTTTATCTAGATCCTTTGCTATTTCGTTTATGTTTTTACCTTTCATCCATTCCTTTAGAAGTTCAGAAATATCTCCATCGTAATCTCTTTTTGGTACCATCTCCACAATTTCAGCTAGTGAGTTCATTATTATTTCAATTAAATCGTGGATTGTCATTCCGTCTGCTTCGATCAAGAGATTTTTTATAATTTCTTTATTTTCTATGATATTTTTTTGTATGAGATAACAACTTCTTGTGCTTAATCCTGTAGCATTATAGGTCTGCCAATATTTCCCTTCAGGAATTGAATCTACAATAGATTGTGCAGTTTTTCTAAAGATTTTCTTCAGATATGTTGTAGGTATTCCATACCTACGTGCCTGAATTCCTACCAATGATTCATCAACTATCTTTTCTATCGATGTTCCTACCTCATCACTTTCTTCTACCAATAGTGCCAATATTTCAGGATCTAGCATTTCTTGAGCTTCAGCATCTGATATTCGTTCACTGATTAGATCTTTTAGTAATTCAAACAAAGATCCTTGCGTTGGCTCCAAAGTATCTTTATGTTCTAGAAAATATTCGTAATCATCCTTATCTTGTCTATTTGCAACAATATGGATGATTGTACCTTCTGTTTCATGACCCGGACGTCCCGCCCTTCCAGCAATATTCCAGTATTCATTAGCAGATATTCTTTTGTATTCATTTTCTGTGTATCTTCTACAACTATGAACGATTACAGTTCTTATAGGTAGATTTACACCCTGGGCCAAAGTATTTGTTGCTATCAAAATCTGATATTTTCTTTCACGAAAATCAGATTCTATTGCCTTTCGTAATGTATCTGGAAGATCACCATGATGAATCGCGATTCCTTTTTTTAGCAGATTTGTAACAGGATGATTTTGACCAAGCCATTCCTCAGAAATCATAATTGATTTTTTAGGAATTTGTGATTCAAAATGGTGTGGTCTTCTTTCTGAAATTTCCTTTGCAAGATCTAATCTAGTAGCAATTGCATCAGCAACACTTTCTACCCACTTTGGATATGCACTAAATACCAAAACTGGTCCTGACTCTGAAAATTTGTATGCAAGTTCTGCTGCCGTATGAGCCTTATTTTTCATATCTGGAAAAATTTTCTTGTTTCTTCTTCCAGTATTTCTGTTTATGAAGCTGTATTCTCGCTGAGAAATTATTTTAGGTATGTAAGTTTCAAGTAATCTATTATCATCACTTTTATGATACTGTATCTTTCCTTCTCCCCATCTATCCCATTCAAATCGTGCAAATCTCTGAATTGATGGTCGCCACGTGGATTCTACGAATTGTGTTTTGCTCGAACCAAACCATTCTAGAAATTCATTTAAGGTGTCATTGGAGAATACCGCAGAAAGGAATAGGAATCTTGTATTTGTTAATTTTCTTTTTAGTCTAGTAAATAGTAATTCAAATTTTATTCCTCTTTTACCGCTATTTACTATATGACCTTCATCAAAAATGAATAAACGGACATCCTTGGCAAATTCTGGCAAGGCTCGAAGAATCATATCCAGTTTTTCCGGAGTAGTTACAAGAATATCGGTATCAGAAATTATATATTCTTCAAAGAGATCATTTTCGTAACTTCCTACTATGGATGAGACTCTGAATCCTAAATCGTTAAATAAATCGAGAAACGACTGTTCTAATTCTGATACTAATGCACGATATGGT
>CAZIHN010000092.1:0-4063 GCA_964538845.1 uncultured Nitrosopumilaceae archaeon
TTCTGGTTCTGGATGACATTCTTTGTTGGCTCAATGCAATTGATCGTTCTTTCAGATAATTTCTTGCAACTTTTCTTTGGATGGGAAGGAGTAGGTTTAGCTTCTTATGCGTTAGTAGGTTTTTGGTATAGAGATAAAAAGAAAGATCATGTTGGAACTGAAGGGCGTAAGGTGCTTGGAATAATGGAATATTATTCTCCAACACACTCTGGAATAAAGGCATTCATTATGACAAAGGTTGGAGATATAATGATGCTTGCAGGAATGTTTCTTATTTTTGCTTTTGCTGGAACATTTGGATTTAAAGAATTAATTCAGCATACTGAATGGGCTACTGCCATGTCCGCTCAACATCTTTTGATTCCAGCTGCTGTCTTGCTTTTTGGAGGAGCAATAGGAAAATCTGCCCAATTTCCACTCAATGAATGGTTGCTTGAAGCTATGACAGGTCCTACCGCTGTTTCTGCTTTGATACATGCTGCAACAATGGTAAAAGCCGGAGTATTTTTGGTTGCAAGATTAGGTCCATTGTTCTTTGCTTTGGCTGCTATTGGTATCAATATGGATCAATTTTTTGAGGTTATCGCATGGGTAGGTGCATTTACTGCACTCTTACTTGCAACTCAAGGAATGGTTCATCCTGAAATTAAAAAGGTTCTTGCGTATTCTACTGGTTCACAAATCGGATATATGATGATGGCACTTGGCATAGCAGGATTATCAAAACAATTTGTTGACGGCTATACAGCTGGATTTTTCCATTTGATCTCACACGCAATGTTTAAAGCATCTCTTTTCATGGCCGCAGGTTCGTTATTACATATTGTTGGATCTCGATTTATGACAGACATGGGTGGATTGCGAAAATACATGAAAAAAACATATGCGTTCATGTGGGCAGCAGGACTTGCACTAATGGGAGCACCATTTATCACTACAGGATTTTGGAGTAAAGATGCTATATTTGCAGCAGTCTATGAATCTGGAAATACTTGGGCACTACCAATATTTATAATTGCACTTATTACTGCAATAATTACTGCATTTTACACTACTAGAATGATTGGTATGGTCTTCTTTGGAAATAAGAGCAAGCATGTAGAAAATATGGAGCGAGATGGTCATCACATCCATGAAGCAAGTGCATCTATGTGGGTACCATATGGAATTCTTGCAGTACTTACCATTGGAATTGGAGTGATTGGATTATCATTTGAACATGAAATACATAAAATCTTTACAGATTATCTTAGCAGCTCATTTGGAATAAAATCTGGACTTGAAACTGTGTCTATAGAATCCCAATCCGCATTTGGAGGATTTTTGAATGGCATTAATCCAGTTGCACTTACTGCATCGCTTGCTGCATTTGCAATAGGATTTGGGCTTGGATATATTTTTTATATTGGAAGATTTGTAGACCCGGTGAAATTTGTAAACTCCAACATTTTTTTCTATGCTGTTCATAAGTTCTTTTTGAACAGATGGTATCTGAATTCTCTGATATATTGGGGATTTGTAATAGGACCATTATATTTTGGAAGAGGAATATGGCGTTACTTTGAGAATGTAGTAATAGAAGGTTTTAACACAGGTCCACAAAAGGCAATTGCAGTTGGTGCTCGTATATTACAAGGAACTCAAACAGGAATCTCTCAATCATATCTTTATGTGTTCGGAGCTGGAATCTTATTTGTAGTGCTCCTTTTGTTAATTTAGGAGTAAAAATTGATCGACTTTACCTCGACGCCAATTATTCTAACTATAATGTTGGGAGCAGTTGGAGTAATACTTCCAGTTATTAGTGTAGTAAGAAAAGAGCGAGGTTCATCATTATATGCAGGAATTGCATTTGGAGCATTAGTTGCAGCAATTGGTTTTGTTGTATACCAAATTCTTTTAAAACACATCATGCCAGCTGGAATCTTTTCGAAAAATGTTCTTGTTGATGATACGTTTGGCTCATTTTTTGCAATTGCAATGCTTATTGTCAGCATAATGACAACAGTTGGGTCATTTAATTACATGCGTGGAAAATCTAATCCTGCTGTATACTATTCTCTGATTCTTCTTGCCTCTGTCGGAATGGTGCTTATCGCCTACTCTACAGATCTAGTAATGTTATTTGTAGCATGGGAACTTATGAGTATCCCAACTTATGTCCTAGCAGGCTTTAACAAACGAGATCCCTCATCTAATGAAGCTGCTATCAAATACTTTTTGTTTGGAGCCTTGTCATCAGGAATTATTATCTATGGAATATCCATTGCCTATGGACTAACAGGTTCGACTAATATTGGAGATGTAATTTCAGGATTTTCAAAGCTTGGCCCTGATATGATGCCACTGGCACTCTTGTCTGTGGGCATGTTCATTGCTGGTTTTGGTTTTAAAATCGGCCTTGTGCCTTTCCATATGTGGCTTCCTGATACGTACGAAGGCTCACCGCCAACTATTACGGCACTCTTAGCTGCAGGTACCAAAAAAGCAGGATTTGCTGCTGCATTACGTGTAATAATAATGGGTGCAATAGCTCTAAATGTAGAATGGTCTTTTGCACTTGGGATAATTGCCATCATAACAATGACGGTAGGCAACCTGGCCGCAATAATGCAAAAAAATCTTACCAGAATGCTTGCATATTCAAGTATAGGACATGCTGGATACATTCTGATTGGTTTAAGCATAGCACCTTTTTCACAAATTGGCATACAAGCTTCACTGTTTCACATCTTAAATCATGCCGTAATGAAGGCGGCCGCATTTATTGCATCAGCAGGAATAATCACGACACTTGCTGTTTCACATATTGACAAGATACGAGGTCTTGGTAAAAGAATGCCGATAACATCACTTGGATTAGTGATTTCATTGCTTGCATTAGCAGGTGTTCCTCCTCTAAATGGATTTTGGAGCAAACTCATGCTGTTTGGTTCTGCAATTAGTGCTGGTTCAACAGTTTCTTGGGCTCCATATCTGGCAGTAGCAGGTGTTCTAAATAGTGCACTTTCTCTTGCATATTATGGTTGGATAATACGAAAGATGTACTTTGAAGAAGGTGAGTCAGATAAGAGAATCAAAGAGCCAAAATCCATAATTGCGGTGATGATATTTTCAATTATATTTATAGTAGGAATTGGAGTTTATCCAGATCCGATAATTGAATTTGCAAAATCAGCAGTTCCTAACCTTGCAGTATTTTCAACTACACATTAAACATTGAAAGATCTAAAAGACTTTCAAGATGAGACTTTGCATGACTCTCTTTAATTTTTCTAAGACCTGTCTTTGATTTTTGAGAATAATCTTTCAATAAGAAATCCATGTGATTAAAGACATTACGTGGATCTGCACTCTTTTTTATTAAAGCATTAAATAATTTGTCCTCATTGTTCCAATCTTGTAGATCATCATGAATTTGGTATGCTATTCCCATATTTTTTCCATATTCTGCAAGTGCTAGTATTTGTTCTTCTGTACCTCCTCCTAATATTGCACCAATCTTAGAAGCTGCCTCAAATGCAGTTGCAGTTTTATATTCTATTACCTTAAGATAATCATCAAAGGTAACATCTTCACTTGACTCTAACCTAGTCTCAATCATCTCACCATCACTCATCATCATCGCTGTATTAGCAAGATTGCTTGCAATTCTTGGGTTGTTTAATCTTGAAGATATATTTAGAATCAAACCAAGGACAAAATCTCCAGTTATTATGCTTGTATTATATCCGTATTTTATATGGAATGGATCTTTTCTTCTTCTTAAAATTTCATTATCAATTATATCATCATGTATTACTGATTCTGTATGTAATAATTCAACTGCGCAAGAGGCTACATAGGCATTTTCGTCACAAGTTCCGACACTTTCTGCAGATAAAAGGAGAATGAGTGGTCTGATCCTCTTTCCTCCCTCTAGGGCGTATTGAAGAGGCTCAACAAATTCAGAAGCAGAATAAAGCTCTAGTTCGCTTTTAAGTGCAGAATTTATCTTGTCTACATATTGCTTGTAATCTTTTAGTAATGGGTTTATCTCAAAATTTTTTCTATCCAAAAACCT
>CAZIHN010000093.1:0-3939 GCA_964538845.1 uncultured Nitrosopumilaceae archaeon
ATCATCTTCTGTTGGGTCGATGTTAAGTTGTGGATCATTAATTTGTGTATGAACGACTGCATTTTGGGGATATTCACTTCTATCTACAGTAGCGCCGATAAGATTCTGTGGGATCCTATCAAAAATCAAGTCGACTATTTGATCCCCCCCTGATTTTTGGTAGTCGACTGTTACTGTTGACGGAATTGCTCCAAAATCATATATCTGGATTATTGGCCAAGCTGCAACAAGATCTGTTTGTGCTGCAAAACCTGAGGTATTTGTGTTAAGAGTCTTGTTCTGTCTAATCACATGTTCGTGAACCGTTCCACTTGGCACGTTATTGCAAATGTTGCTCAAATTACCAATCAATATTTTTGTTCCATTTGATGATAATCCTAACGAATGACCCATATTTTGTGCAGTAGTGAATCCCTTGGTTTCCAAAAAGTCTATGCCTCCAATTAAAGAACTACCAGTGCCACAGAAACCTCCAAAGTTGAGTCCTTCTTTAGCTATTGGTGCAGTATTGCTTGCCAATTCAGCCTGATTTCTATCAGCAAAGTATGCATACCAATTCCCATCTGTTGCTTGCATCATTCTCAATCTCTTACCATTGACAGTTACTATCGGTTCACCATAGTGTTGATCTAATCTGTTGATATCTGAATCTGCTACAACTACTTGGATTACTTGAGGGCCTGCAAAATAATTATTCCATTGGGAATTTTCTGCTGAGACAAACAAATTCGCATTAGCTGCATATGCTTGTGGAATTATGGTTATAGAATTAATAAAATTTGTGGAAATAACTTGTATTGAAAAAATTCCAATTATCAAAATAGAACATAGGAAATATCCAATTCGCTTCAATGTTATTGCCTACGTATTAGTAGTACAACTGCTACTATTATCACCACTGCCAATATGGCTATTATCAATCCTATTATGAGTCCTAAGATCAAGTCCTGATTTTGTCCGCATCCGCATCCACAATTGTTACATCCACTTTCACTAGGCTGGATTTGTTGCTGTTGTTGCTGTTGTTGTTGCTGTTGTTGTTGCTGTTGTTGTTGCTGCATGGGTAATAGGGGAAAATCTTCATGCGCTGCATTAATATCGAGTGACACTTCAGTATCCTCTGAAGTTCCTGGCTGAACACCTTGGTAAAAGTTTGAACTTGTTCTAAAATTCAGAGGCTCTGCTCTTACTGCATTACCTTGAATAATATATTGCCAATCATTGTAATCATTTAATGTTATTTTGTTTGAATATACACATGAACCTCCTAGATTATTCAGAGTTTGCGAATATGTAGTAGTGTCTACAGTGGGGCTGTTTTTATTCCAATCATTTGTCTGACCAGTGAAACCGTCAGATGTACCTCCTGAATAGGACCACCTAATTGGTATTTCATCACTTGCACTACAAGATGATGGCTTTCCACCATGATTGGTATAGCTGCCTAGATTAGAGTCTGAAAGATGGAGCTCATCTAGTGGAACCAAAAGAGCATTATCAGAATAATCGAGTATTCTACAAGAATCAACATTTTCTTTGAGTTGATATGCATAATTCATTACACTAGGATAGTTTGGTTTACAGTTAGATGAAGTATCAGTATTGCCAGGCGGACCGCCATGATCCAGACCAAGATTATGACCAAGCTCATGCATAAGTGTTCCTTCCTGTTCATCAAGATTGCCTGCTGCTGGTGCTCCTGGAGGGAAATCGCCAAGCGTTATACGAATATCGTTGCCAACAATTTCAGATAAACCGGATGCTGATACACTCCCAGATAAAACATTTGCGTCAAATTCATAATGGAAGACTTGTCTTTTTGCGGTAAGGCAATTATAAGAATTCCAATTGGTAGCTTGTATTCCAGCATTGGTTGGATGTTCTGCCAGAGGACATGATGTTGAATCCCATGTTGTACTGGTCCCTCTTTCTGTACTGTTACCGAAATACATTTCTTTTAGAAATGCTGAACTAACATAATTTGGTGGATTAGAAGTACATGCACCACCGCCATTATAATTTTGAGTATTCTGTCTTAATACTTTAATGGCACAGTAGAATTTGTTTATGTCTCCACTGCCTGTATTTGGATCGCCATTGACTGGATCTGATTCTCCGGGTTGGACATGTATGTTGATGCCATGTGGAAGATAGGCGTTTATCACATCTATGATAGCTTGATTTGAAATTCCTTGATTCGTCATATAATCATGCTCTATGTAAATGTCTTTTACATCTTTAGATGGGCAAACTCTATACCCAGTTGGATCTATTACGTTTAAAGGATCACTTGGATTAGATTGATACGTAGCATGTGGATTACATGACAAATTATACGCATAATTGATCGGTATGGCGGTCGAGCCTCTTGAACTATCCTGGAAATTTATTTGCAAGCCATTATGAAGTGATTGATCTTCCCAATTGTCACATATGCCATCATGATCTGTATCCCCACCATAGCTTGCACACCCAGGATTTGACGAATTTAATCCTGGATTTGTTCTTACTTGTACCCAAGTATTTGCGTAATTTTTAGTTGAAGGCACTCCATTACTATCAGTACCACCAAACGTAGAAAAAGCCGGCATTATCCATGCCGAAATACAAAGGACTGATAAAATTAGAAAAATTCCAAGAATGTAATTACTTACCAATCTATGGAGTTATTACAATATGGCTTTTTAAGAGTTATGTGTTCATCCGAAAATAATGTTAAATTTTCCTTAAAAAAAAATAAATTATCTCTAAAAATCTTCAATAAATTGATTTTTAATGATGATTCTATGATATATAATACTGTTACAGGATAAAGAAGAAATACAATGGACTAAAATATCAGATATGAGTTTAAAGGTGAAACTGTTTTGAAAACTTGGTATTTTGGAGTTGTAATAGTGTGCTTATTCATATTCTTTTTCTCAGAAAATAATGCCCTAGCTGCGACCTCAATATTGTGGGATTCTGGAAATGGTGGTAGCCATAGCATATTTGATGGTGCAATCAATTCTTTTACTACTGTGCAGTTTACTGTTACAGATACAAATCTGGCAGGCAACCTAATTTCAGATAAAATAAATGTCAAAGTCAATTCAACATCTGATCCCATTGGCATTACACTTACTCTTACAGAAATTGCAGATACTGGAACCTTTACTAACACCAACCTTATCTTTACAAATGGAACGGGATTAATTCCAATCTCGAGTTCACAGACAGTAGGCTTGATAAAACCATATCTGAATATTGATCCTAATGTCATAGAGACTATTATCAGTAGTCCCTTTCCCGAAGGATTACAGGTGTTTTCCACAACTGATCCAGCCGGCATTTTTATGAATCTTACAGAAACTGGACCAAATACTGGAATTTTCACAAACACATTACAATTTACAACTGGACCTTCGGTCAATGGAAAAGCTATCCATGTAACGGCTGGAGATATTGTTAGTTTACAAGATGTGAATAATCTAGATTACACAAATGAGATAGTCACACCCAATCCAGATCCTGCTTTAGGAGCATTGTTTGCAAGATATGGTGATGAGGTAGATGCAACTTACAACGGTGTTAAAGAAAATGTCTTTCTAATTGCTGGTTCTGCCCCAGGTGGAGGTGGAGGTGGATTGATTAGACCTTCGCTTGTATTGGATGCAATAATTGGAGGTTCTCCATACATTGTACAACCACCCTCATTTGGAGGTCGCGGTTATCACTTTTCAGATGGTCTGACATTTACTCAAGGAAAAAACAAGACCTCATTTGACATATCACATTACAACCAGGATATACAAAGACAGGTAATGGTGACCGGAGAAAAAGTCAACATGACATTCAAGACATTTGAAGGATATAACAAGATAAACGGAGTGGTTCACATGGGACTCTATTTAGTTCCACCAGGACATGATATGGTAACAACAAATAGTATTGCATCTA
>CAZIHN010000094.1:0-3846 GCA_964538845.1 uncultured Nitrosopumilaceae archaeon
AAGGGTAATACTCATAATCTGGAGGTCGTGGGTTCGAAACCCACCCCCGGTATACTTTTTTGGTAAAATCACTAAGAGCAACAGAACGATGTTCTAAGTTAATGTTAAATTGGTTTGCAGTTATCCCGAAAAGATGGAAGAATTTGAAGAATTTGCATTGGCATTGCTCGATCAAATATCAGTTGAAATAAACGAAGAGAAAGAAATTGCAAAATCACTTTCCAAAGCGGTGCAAACACTGCCTACCACAATCAGATTTGATGACATCAAAGTATTATCATCTGAGATTTTTCCCAAGGTAGCAGAGAAAGTTTCAGAGTTTACTGGAATTACAATCCCGTCAAAAATAAAATTAGAGTTTTTAGATTTAATTGAATTAAAACAATTAAAAGGAAAGAAGGTATTTGCCACAAAGGGTTCTACTTACTTCGTTGATGAGTTATTTACTTCAATTGCTAATGAAAAAAATAATAAAATAGCGCAACTTATGAAAAATGCTCCGGCAAAATTTCTAGTATATTCTACCTATGCCAAATCGTATATCTCAAAGATATCTACGACTTACGGGGATTATCTAGATTCTACAATATATTTGAATAAATTCGTGCTTTCTAGTTATCCACAGATAATTTTGCACAAACAAGGTCAACCCTATGAATCCAAATTCGAATATGTAAATTCTGGATATATTGGAGCTTTGAAAATGACAATACTTGAGGAACAAATTCATTCGATTCAGGACAATTTACATGAAATAAATAAGAAGGCAGTCATTGAGGTGAATCAAATAAATGAAGAACTTGCAAAAATAATTTTAGAATTAAATGATTCAACCGTTAGCAACCTTTCTGAATATTTACAGTTGCCGCCAGTACCAGAGGAATTTCCTATAGCTAGAAGAGCGAATCTTTTTTTCATGCTGAATCCAGACAATTTTATCGTAGGAGTTCTTGGACCCGATGTAATGACTTATACAAAAGTCACAGTAGATCCTAAAATTTTAGAGATGTTACCTCAACTTTTAGATATTTACCAAAGATGGCTTAAACCTATACAGATTCACCATGGAGTATTTTCCACAATGGAGGGAATGGCTGAGTTTGCTGTTAGAAATATTCTAAAAGACGACAAAAATTTTCAAGATTATCTTATAACTTTTGCAAACTCTGATATCTCATCATACCAAATAAGAAAGAGTATGGGCATGGATTTTGCCTCTAAAGTTTTCGAAGAACTTGGCAAGAACACATACCAGACATTAATTGGTAATCCGCCGTCTACAAAAGAATTGAAAAATCCAGATTTATACTTAAAAAGAATATGAGTCAAGATTTTGATCCACTCGTTGTAGATTGGATTTCTTATGCTAAAAATTCTAGATATACGCTGGTTGAAAAGTGTCTAAAATTATCGCAGACTTTGGAATATAGAGATCTAGACATAGTCGAATATGTTCATAGATTAAATGAAATGGGAAAAAATTTGAAAAATTTTCTGTCAGAGGTAAATAATCCTACTTACAAAATTTCTATGTTAAATGAATACATGTTTGATATCGTTGGGTTCAGTGGAGATACTGATGATTACTATAATCCAAAAAACAATTTCCTTAATGTGGTTCTTGACAAAAAAAATGGAATTCCCATCACATTATCCATCATATACATTGAACTTGCAAAACACATTGATCTAGATTTACGTCCCGTTGGTTTTCCCAGTCACTTTCTTGTGAAGTATTCTGATGAGTTGATTTTAGATCCTTACAATAGGGGCAAACTACTTTCTGTTGAAGACTTGCAAGAAATACTTGATAGAAACTATGATAACAGCATAGAATTTTCTCAAGATTTTCTAAAGGAGCTTGAACAAGAAAAAATTCTTGTTAGAATATGCAGGAATTTAAAAAGCTCCTACATGCAGTCTTTCAACTATACAATGGCCATGCATTGCATAAACATGATACTTGGTATTGATAGAGATTCTCCAGATGAAATAAGAGATAGAGGAATCTTGGAATTACGTTTGATGAAATACGATCTTGCTTTAAGATCGTTAAACAGATACCTGGAGATTGCCCCAGAAGCAGATGATGCAGATTATGTATTGGATTTAATAAGAAACATCAAGGAAAAATTTAGCTGATAATAGATTCAACGTCAGTGCCTCCTTTTATCAACTTGTGTTCATATCGAACTATCTTATTGCGCATCGTACCCTTTAGAACATCCATTTCACTTCTCAAGGTGGCAATTTCGTCCTCAAGTCTTGCAACTCTCTCATAAATTGACTCTTCATTCTCAGTCATTACTGATTTTAGTTAGAAATTGATCTTAAAAATTTATGGTTTATTTTGTTGAGGTATTTGTCAGTTTTTTGCTATAGTACAAATTCGGCATTACAAGCTTGACATTTGCCTTTCTCACTACCAGTCATACCTATAATCAGAATTTTACCAATTGTTCCGCATTTTGGACATAGACCAGTTGTAACATTTCTCGGACCGCTTGATTTTGGTTTTACAGTCTTTCTCCTTACCATTATTTTTGAATCTTAAAATCGTATTATTAAGTCTAAGCGTTTTGATCGCTAAAAGCGCGGGGAGTGGGATTCGAACCCACGGGTCCTTACGGACATGGGATTAGCAATCCCACGCCCTACCAGGCTAGGCGACCCCCGCATATAGGTGGAGAAATTTTCATCTGTTAATTAATCTAGCTTGGTAAAACATTAGAGTATCAGGTTGTTAAGGAACTGAATTTTATTTAATATCTATTCAAATAGAATATCAATTATTGGCTATAGAAAATAAAATTACTATCCTAAGAAATGATATTGCAATACGTAATCTCTACCATACAATTGCGTCATTAAGTTTAACGCCTTTAATTCCTCTACATATTTTGCGGTATCAAGTTCATCAGTATTAGTCCTTGACAGTAAGTGGTGCGAATAATATGTATCACCTAGCAAAAAGTTTTGATTCTCTGGTTGCTGTGTCTCCTTAACTAGCGCTTCAACTTGCATGTTCAATATCTTACCATTACTGTCCTCTACTACTAGTGATACTGTCTTGTCTTTATCATCATAGAACCAGTATACCTTGCCAGGAACACCATTGAAGATGGATGAAGTGTCATGGATATGATCAAGAATGCGCGGCTTTGAATATCCTTCAGAATCTAGTTGTTTTTGTAAATCTTGCATACTATCATACACTGTAAGTGTAGATGGTAGCTGTGAAGGTGATGGGGACAAAAATTCTCCAGTAAACTTGATAGCATTTGTCATCAGGTAATCAATAGATGACAATTTATTGTTCCATGCTCGTACGATTACATCAGACGTTGGCATCTCTTTAGTTGGTGTAAATGTAAATGTGAGAATATCTATTCCTCCGACATTTTGCTTATTGACACTAACATTTGTTACCAGACCTTCTGGATCAGTTACATGGAGTCCTGTTTCTTTATCCCAAGCTAAACTTAGGGTTGATTTGATGATGTTTGAAAAAGGATGCGGACCAACATTAAGTGAAATATATGTCACCTCATAACCCAAAGCAGAATCAGAATAAGCCTTTACGACAATCGTTTGTGGAACATTCACGATAAGTCTGTGTGTTGGGACATCAATGAGGTTACCTCTAACATCGTAACTATCTCCTCCAATTGTAAAACCATCTGTTATAGGAAATTGATCATTTCCAAACAAGCTTGGTGCCGGAACTCTACTAACATCATCTTTACATGTTTTGCATTTTTGTCCACCAACTAGTGGAACTCCTGAACCACTGCCGGAACCTGAACCACTACCGGAACCTGAACCACTTCCTGATCCTGAACCACT
>CAZIHN010000095.1:0-3727 GCA_964538845.1 uncultured Nitrosopumilaceae archaeon
GTAGGGAGAAGTTATATAAGAAGGTATTACTTGGAAACGGATAAGAATTGATTGCAGAACTTAGAAAAGCACAATTAGCAATAGAAGGACTTTCCAATATTGACGTAAAAAAAATAGAGGATAGAAGAATAGGATTATCATATCTTGAAAAGTCATCACGATACGTTGCGTGGGATAAAAAGGTAAACGGAGAGTACAAGTTTTACAGAGAACCTCAAATAATGAATTCAAGATATGCTGACAAGTACTTGGAAAGTTGCAATCTAGATTTTGAAACCTATTCAAGAAATATCCAGCCAATGATAAATTACATTCAAGAACGTGAACCAATTGATAACCAGAAATTTAAAAATTCCAACGGAATAGAGGTTCGCTTTACAAAATTATCTGAGGAAGAAGATATAAAATCTGCAACAAGAATTTACAATGCAACAGTTCGAGCAAAGGCATTAGACGTACTAAGAGGCATTCTTCCTGCATCTACTCTTACTAACGTCGGAATTACAGGGAATGGAAGGGCATTTGAGTATTTACTCACTATATTATTTTCTTCGGAATTACAGGAAGAGAGTGAGATTGCGTCCAGAATTCAACGGGAGCTTGAGACTATAGTAAAGTCATTTGTCAAAAGGGCAAATGACAAGTATGGATTGGCTTTGCAGAAATATCTAAGACAGATAAGAATCGAATCAAGAACTCTGAGTAAAAAATATCTCAAATCCAAAGAAAAATCACATCTTCCAGTAGATCTTGTTGAAGTGGAACCTGAAAAAAAGGCAAAAGTGAAGATAGTTGCTGCACTTTTGTTTGAAAGCTCAGGAGGTGAATCCTACAGGAATATCATAGCTAGGACTCAAAAAATGAGCGAGGTTGACAAAAATAAGATTATTAGAATTTTTACCAAGTTACGACAAAACAGAAGACATAGACCTCCAAGAGCATTTGAAATGACTGAATACACTTTTGATTTTCTTACAAACTTTGGAATGTTTCGAGACTTGCACAGACATCGTGTTTTGACCCTGGAAAGACAGTTGCTTACAACTGATCACGGATATTGTGTCCCTGATGAAATCATTAATCTAGGAATTAAGAAAGATTTTGAAGACTGTATGTACAAATCAAAGGAAGTCTTTGACCTTGTTAGACACAAGATGCCAGAGCAAGCACAGTACATCGTAAACTTTGCTTTCAATTATCCATATTTTTTGAAACTAAATCTTAGAGAAGCTACCCATCTTATCGAGCTTAGAACTGTACCCCAAGGTCATCCTGATTACAGAAAGGTATCCCAACAAATGTTCAAGGAAATCAAAAAGCATCATCCAACTCTAAGTACAATAATTAAATTTGTAGATTTGAAGTCGTACAAACTTGAAAGACTTGTTTCAGAGAAAAGAATTGAGGCAAAAAGAAGATCAATGTCTTCAATATAGTAAATAATCCATTTTAAATGCGCTTTCCTCTTGTATTTTGTTTCAGAAGAACAAAAATATTTGTTTATACTTTTCTCTTATGTCATTACTACAGCGATAAAAGGAATGGCTTGTGCATAGCTGCTTCCAACATCACCGGAGTTAACTGCAAATTTACCATAAACAAGTACGAAACCAAAGTATGTCCCTGCCACCATATTAGATGTCGTTTGTTGTGTTGTTCCACCTGTGGCAGAGGCACCAAAGTAAAGTGTTGTTTGTCCTCCTCCGTTTGCGATTCCCGTGGTATAATCAGTATAACCTAATCCTGCTAAAGATGGAGGAGTTGCTGGATTTGCTGGCATAGCATTTACAAGATAGTAAGGTGTAGCTACTATTTTGCCGTTAGCAGGTAATTGGGTTTGAAGCAAATACAATTGTGTGTTTGATGATAACCATAATTTGTAACCTCCCGCGGTTTGATTATTGTTTGTTACTTGGATCTGAAAATCAGTTGTTGTACCAGAAGGAAATGACCAGTGATTATGCCATGCAGCTCCTTGGGTCCATTTAAAGGTCGTATATGAATCAGATATAACTCCGGAATTAGTTGCATAAGTAGTACTAGAAAGACTTACAGTCGATAGTGTTATCGTTGTAGCTAGAGTTTGCAAATATCCATTTTGCAGTGGTTGAGTTATTGTATAGGTACAGGTATCAGCTCCAGCTCCAGTTGCTGTAACATCCCATGTAAAGATCGCAGTACCTCCCGGTGCAAGAGTTGCATATTTTGTTGGACTTGCGGCCCCAGCTGTACATACAGTAGTTCCTGAACCAGTATAGGATGGAGCCGGAAGAGCAGAGGGAGTAACGTTAGCCAAGGTCGAGGAACCGTTATTGGTTACTATCATGATTAGCTTGGTAGTAAAGCCGGATGTAACACTAGAAGGAGCTGCCAATAATTGAATATTTAGTGGTGCAGCTCCTGTTGAAGCCAGAACAAATTGTTGTGTATTTCCTCTGGAGGTTACAAGTTTGACATTATATGAATTTGCAGCGTTTATGTAAAGAGGTACAGTTTGTCCAATGTTAATCAAAGTTCCTCCAGGACTAGCCTGTTTACTCAATGCATAATTTCTTGTCCAATCATTACCCCCAGCCATAGCAGTTGTGTTCTGTATCCAAAGTTTTGTGATATTGACCGGTAGGTTTCCTGAATTTATTAATGTGATATTCAATTTGCTGTTGCTGCTTGGAACAGTTACACTTGAAATTGTGAATTTTTCAAGAGTTTGATCTCGTTTCTGCTGATTTGCTGCAAGTACAGTATAACCATATTGATCCAATGTATTGAAACTATAATTGATGTAAACAAGAACACTAGAAAGTGCAATTAGAGCAAATACCATTCCAACTACTGAGCTTATTCCTCTTCTTGATCTCATGGAGCTGACACCTGTGTAGTAAGAATTGTACCTCTAGCTGTCGTAACAGTAAGAGGATAAAGCTGGGTACTATTCCAATGAAAATGTTGTTGAAATGTATAGGTTTGTTGTGGTTTGAGACTTACCTGAGGAGACAATGTCCATGTATAGTATGAGGTTGTTGATGCAGAAATTTGGGCAATTCTAAGACCTTCGTTACCAAGGTTGGTCAAAGTGACGTTTATGACTTTGGGAGTATAGGCAGAGTTACAGGCTGTATAACAAAATACAACATTTTCTATATTCAAATTTTCATTAATCTTGTTGGTTAGATTTGAAGAGGTTGTGGTGATCAAAGTCTGATATGTCCTGAGATTACTATCTGACCATGCAATTACACCACTTCCTATAACCGCGACAGCTGTTAACATAATGGCTGTAGTCACTACCGCACTCAGCCCTCGCCTATTTTTTAAAACAGGTTTCATAGGTTGCTCCAAAGATCCATAGTGAAAATTCTAATGATTCAAATTTATTTCGAGAATCTTCTAAATTATTTATAAATAAACTAGTTCCAAACTTTGGGTTCATTATTATACATATTTGAAAAGATTAAGAATTAAGCCACTGTCTGTTCTTCAATAATACATAATAGCTGCAATCATGTACCAAACCATTTTTCCAGGGTGTAACTCTTCTTCTCAATCGATTTTTTTAGCCTATTGAGAGAGGTCTCAACGCGCTCCAACGAAAAGTTCCTCTCTTTTACAAGATAGTTTGTAATCCCCTGATAGTCAGGATTTCCAAAATTTAGTTCAGAGACTTCGGCCACTTTGGGATTGAGAAAAATATTTCGAATCTCTTTGTAATCGATTTTATCCAACTTGT
>CAZIHN010000096.1:0-3638 GCA_964538845.1 uncultured Nitrosopumilaceae archaeon
AGAGGTGGTCAGGCTGCACCCGGAATTTGTAAAAGAAGAAGTTCTTCAAAAATACAGAGAAACTGATGAAGAGGTAGAAGAAGAATTTGAAGGTGAAGAAGAACAAAAACCAATTTGGGATGACAAATTTGGTAATGCCTCAAGAGAAGTACAACAAAATATTGAAAACTTGCTTGTAAAAATTAATGAAAGATTTGATTGTGTTAAGGAACCATATCACAAATGGTTATTTATATATACCAAAAAACCAACTGAGCGGAAGAATCTCTTTTCAATAATTTCATGTGGAAAAAATACTTCAAACATAATTTTTAGAATTAATCCAAATACCTTCAAAGATGACGACAATAGCGTAAGGATGGTAGCAGGTTGGTTTTTTCCCAGAGGAACGGAGCGAAGAATTTCCTTGACAGAGGAAAACATACCACAAATTCTACATTATCTGGAACACGCTTATTCTATAACATTGTCTCAAACAAAACCGTAAAACATACATCAAATTAATGACCCCATAAATCTAATATGTGACCCCACACAATATTATGCGTGGTTAAACTACAGAAAGAAAAATCCTACCCATACAAAGACCATGTGATTTACCGCTACCGCATTAACATAACACCTGACATCATTGATGAATTAGGGTGGGAGGGAGGAGATGAATTGGAACTTAAGGTAAAAAACAAGAAGTTAGAAGTGTCAAAATCTGATTAATTTCTTAATCCACGTGAATCCAGATATTTAAGCACAATCTGCTCCACAACTTTGGACTTATTACTTCCAAAATCACCTTCGTTAACAAGCTTATCGATTAATTCAATTTGCCCAATGGTAAAGGATGCACATATTCTTTGGATGTTAGATCGTACTGTTTTTTTATCCACGGTCAATAATCATTAATTAGCTACTAAATAGTTTCTATTTTGTGTAAAATCACGATCATCTTTTAATAGCTCATTACTTATTTTGTCATTATGAAGAATGAATCATTCTGTAAATTGGAGGTACAAATATGAGTACCAAAGAGCGAAAGGCATTTCACTTACCGTATCAATCTGATATGGAGCTACTCGATAAAATTCTATTGGATTTACGAAATGCTCCCCCTGATGGAATTAAACAAGAATCTTTGTGGGTTAATGTGGGTGCAGCCAAAGATCCTAATCGTAGCTACACGCTAAATTTGGCTAAATATTTGGGATTGGCTGAAACTAATAGTTCAAAAATATCATTAACAAAACTAGGAGTAAAGAGTTTTAGATTTTCTTCAGGGGATGATCGTAGAAAAATTCTTGCTCAATCTATGCCAGAGGAATATACTGCAATGTTTAAGTGGGTAAATAGTGCACAAGAATTAAAATCAAATGAAATAAAGCAAAAATTCATTGATTCATGGTCTGATCAGTCTCCTTCAAGTATTGTCTTGGATAAAGCTATTGCCACATTTCTTAATTACTGTCAATATCTTAAACTGCTCAGATATGTTGGAAAAGGGAATCAAGCTAGAGCAGTAATAACAGATATTGGTAAAACCATTTTTGATTCAATACCAGAACAGGATGAAAAATCTCCAGTACATGGAGATGGTATGAAAAGCCCGCCATCTTCCCCTGTAACTCTATTACCTAATTCGATCTATCCAATTAAAATAATTACAAAAGACAGAGGCTCTTTTGATTGGGATATTAAATCTGAAACTGATTGGACAGTTGTAGAATCTGTATTAACATCGATTAAAGAAGGCTGGAAGAAAACATATCAAAAACCAAAGGAGGGTGGCAGTAAAGAGAAGTAGTTCTTCAGATCGATAAACTGTTGGTAATTGTGTTTTAAGAATCAATAGTAGGTAGCTCAACAGGTTGTTGAATTTGACTCTGAACGGATCATGAGCCGAATATGCAATTACACAGGTCGACAATTCTGAAGGCTACTTCTCCTTTATTAAACATTATAGAGGTATGAGGATTTATGACCCCATAATGTTTATATAATTATGACCCCATAATAGAGGTGATGAAATATTCAGGAAACTTAAGCGAAACAAGTCATCAGATTGTATTGAGGAAAGCGTTCAGTTAGAAATGACTGCCTTCTTCCAAACCCGTGAACAACTTGCAATACAAATAGCAACTTCAGGAGATTCAATAGTAAAGATAACAAAGAATTGGTATAGAGTAAGGTCGCAGTCAGGTAATGGTTGGTATAATGTCAAAAAGCTATCAAACGCCGATGTTTGGACTTGCGAGTGTGCCGATTTTATGTATCGATTGAGTCGAAACACCGACAAGCGATGCAAACATATCCTCAGCATTCAGACTCTTCAAAAGACATACCAAGTTGAAAGTAAAATCGAACCTGTGCAAAGACCAAAGATCTGTCCAAGATGTCAATCTGATAAGATTGTAAAACATGGGTTTAGAAAAGTGAAGAATGGAGTTCTACGACAAAAATACGTATGTAACCGATGCAACCGTCACTTCATCTTAGGAGAAAATGGATTTTCAAAGGTAAGTTCGGATCCTCATATTATAGTAGAAGTACTCAGTCTTGTACTAGGCGGAATGTCATATAGAAACATTGCAAGGCATATTTCAACTACACATCAAATCAAACTTAGTCATGCTATAGTGCCTCATTGGATTCGCAAATACACATACATGATGAAAGAATATGTCGACAGCAAATTTCCTGAATACCAGGATGTATGGTCAGTTGATGAGATGATGATTAATGTTAAAAATACAAAAGAAATCAAAAGCAAAGGATTCTACGATTGGGCTTGGTCAATCATAAACCCTCAGACAAGATTTGTAATTGCAACTGAAATCTCGAAGAGACGGGATACTAAGGATGCAAGAAAAATCTTGCAAGTTGGCAAAAGTAGAGTTGAGTCAAATCCCTCTTACATTATTACCGATGCTTTACATACGTACGAACCTGCCTTTAGGAAGGAGTTTGATACTAGAAGAACTGCCCATATAAAGACAAAATCTTTGTCGGAAGGTTTTGCAAATAGATCGGTTGAGAGATGGCATAACGAAGTAAGAGAAGTTACAAAGACAAGACGAGGTCTAGGTAATAGTAAATCCGCTCAAACCTTCCTAGATTTAAAGAGAATAGAACATAACCATATCAGACCACATTCAGGATTGCCTAACAAGATTACTCCAGCTGAGGCTGCTGGCATTGATTTGAATCTTGGAAATAACAAGCTAATGAGCCTCATAAAACAAAGTGCCGAAGCCAAAGAAAAAGCAAAGAAAGAAAACAACTTTGAAAATAATCTAGGAAAAAGAATCGAGTATGTAGACATTATACGTGAATCAGACTGCATCTCAATCAAACCAAAATCTTGGTTACCTAAACATACTTGGCGTGAGATTAATGACATTTTATCACTCGGTGATTTCAGCTGGCTAGAGAACGGAAAAGATAGCTGCTGGATACAATTTCTTGGTTCGTTATTTAAAAAGACAGACTACTGGTGATATTAAATAAATCACAATACAAAACCTATGTCGTCCTCGATTTCTGAACTTCTAAAGAATCTACAACAATCAGGTTTATCCGCAGGATGTCCTCACTGTGGAACTGAATTTTCATTATCGGAATCAATTCTATTTGATGGCAGCCAACCG
>CAZIHN010000097.1:0-3628 GCA_964538845.1 uncultured Nitrosopumilaceae archaeon
AATAAGAAATCAAACCTCCAATCAAGGCAAAAAGAAGAGGTAGCTCGTACCATAACGGGCTTCTTTTTTTAGTCATTAATTTGTACCCTTGTTTTAAATCTGGTCCTTGCTGGTTGGGTTTAATCGTATCTTTACTACCATATGAAAAATTTGAATCATCTTGGTTTGGCAAGTCATCTTTTTCATCTGGCAAATTTATTATCTCCTAAATTTCATGGGTTTTATCATTTCTAATTTCTTGACAAGACCGCTCAGACCGATATATACGATGACTAGTCCTCCTATAATCATCACAAATCCCAACTTGTCAGGAATTATTACTATGTAAGAATAGACAATAGCAGCCAAGAAGATAACCAAACCTACACTTACTGGAAGGAAAAATCCCAATCTGTCTGATTTGGTTTGTATTCTCAGCATGTCCCATCTAGGATTCTATTGGATATAAGAGGTATTTGACAAAAATTGCAAATATTTGACAGATTAGCTAAGTGGGAATTTTGTTGTAATCATACCTACTTATACTATGGTCTCAGATTTCGTAATAGGGTTTGCACTTGTTGTAATCATCCCTCCACTTTGTAGATGGTATTTAGGTTATTCACCATTTTTAAAATCACAAGAAAGTCCCTCCAAGAAGAAAAGTCAACTTGGAATTTTACCTGGGAATTCATGAGATTAAAATTTTTGGAAGTAAATGAGTTTTGATTCGTAAAATGGGGCTTTACTTTTTGATAATGTTTGGAAAAAAAGAGATCCAATTACCATGGTGGAAATGGCAATGAGGATTATGGGCCCTTGAGGGAATTCGGGTATAGCTTCTTCAAGTCCTGCAACAGATGGAATTACCAAGTTACCCCTGGCCGTCCCAATCCTACTGGTATCAGTAATGCCGTCGTTGAAAAGTGATTTTACGCTCAATTTAATGACATAAATCCCATTGCCTGGCATCTCTATTTTTTGGATATCGTTACCACCCTTTGCCACAAGATCTGTTTTCGAGAAAATGGTGAGCCCTCGGGCATCCAGTATTGCTAGATCATATGTAACATCACTGCCTGTTTTAATCCCAGTAAGCTGATCAAAGAAACTTACCTGAAGATTTTCTGTAGAACCCGCGGCAAGACTTGGAGGCATCCATCCAAGTTTAATCTGCCATCCACCATAGTCTGAAAATAGGTCAGTGGAAGTCGTAACATTTGTGTGAGAGGGCACTACAACAAAGTCCATACTAGTTGCACCTGGCTCTATTTTTTTGGACAGGGAATCCATATCAGACGAGAGAATAAAGAGATGCATTATTGTTGTATTTGAAATCGTATACGGATCAACTACGCGCTTGTTTGAATTTAGCTCTATTCCATTGACGGTAGATGAAAAAGTTGGATTATTAACAAATTCTTTAAGAGAATCCGGAACCCGAAGCTCTTCGTGCACAAGGAAACTCTTGCCTTTGTATAGAGAGGAATTCCAATCAAAAGGCATCGACCATGAAAACTGGAGTTTTGATGGATCAAACTTGATGTTTTCTATCTTGTCGTAAAATGATACGAGTGTAACATTGTAGGGTTTTGAATCATAGTCAACTATTGTGTTTCTAAAATCTCCCACGTTAAGATCCGAATCAAATTTTACCTTTGTATCGTAAGGACGTACGAACTCTCCTGGATAGTCAAAACCCAAAAGCTCCATGTTAAAGTGATACAGACCTCCTTGGGACAGAATAGGTGACTGGACGTCCACTTGGTTTGATTCTGAATACCAAGCCAAATTTTGTGGCTGTTGGTTTGCAAATACTGTCCATTTTCCAACTGATCCACCTGGCTTGAATTTTAGCTCTATGGTTCCATCGCTAGTGTAAAAAAGATCATACATCAACTTTTGATTACCCTTTGTCACGTTAAGCCAAAAAGAAACATTATTGATTGATGCATTAGTTTGAGCGTCAAAAAATCGAAGCTGAAGATATCGGTCCTGCAAGTTGTCTGATGTTATAATGGGAGGATTGACTTTGATGAACATGGCCATCTTTCTATTGCCTATACTAGCATACACATTTTCAGAGGAAAATCCATCACCATAGACATGAAAAGGTGTCACTGAAACCACAACTGAAAGAAAGGCAAAGGCTGAAACAGAAACTATGATGATCCTGTCCAATTGATAGTAGCTCAGTTTACCAGTCAATAAAGGTATATCCAAAATAGATATAATTTGTTCAAAATTTGGTCTTCCAAATTAAAGATTCTCCAACTTATATTACAAAATTAACTTCAGTTCTTGTTCCTGAGCTGGCAACTCATTTGAGATGAAAATTTAGTTTTCACTTTCCACCTCAGATTCGAGTCTGAGCATATTAATTTAGAAGATGTACAAATGAAAATATCATGTCGGATGTAAGAACGGTACAAAGAGCTCTAATTATGCAAGGAGGTGGAGCTCTTGGTGCCTACGAGGCAGGTGTTTTCAATGCTCTGTACAAGAGATTGATTGAAAAAGACAAACAAGATGGTCATAAGGGCAGGCCATTGTTTGATATAGTTGCAGGCACTTCGGCTGGTGCAATGAATGCCGCTTTTTTGGTAAGCTTTGTTAAAAAAAATAAAACTTGGATAGGATCTGGCGAGAAACTTGTAGAATTTTGGACTCGCAGATTGTCATGCCCAACTCCCCCTTTGGTTGAACTTTCCACAGCATGGTTGGATGAAGCTGCAAGAAGATACTACTCTGTAAAAGATTTTTTTTACAACGGTGTAGAGAATTTATTCTCTGGTCCCAATAATATATTTGATTTTAGATTCTTTGACAATAGTATTTTTCCAAACAATATTTGGTTTCTCTACAACAATCAGCCTCTAAGACAAAGTCTACAAGATTTCATAGGTTTTCCTATCTCCACTAGTGCAGAGGAGAAAGAACCAAGACTTTTAATGACAAGTGTGGATGTGGAAAATGGTAGGACAGTAACTTTTGACAGTTATGCCAAGGAAACCGTGTGTGAGCATGATACAGAATCTAAAGAATACGAATCTGTCTTAAAACATGAAGATGGTTTAAGGGTAGAGCAAGTTATGGCTAGTGGTTCAGTACCAGTGCACTTTGATTATGAAAAAATAGGAAATCGAAAATTCTGGGATGGTGGAATACTAAGCAACACGCCTATTAGGGAACTATTGCAGGAACATCGAGATTACTGGTACAAAATAAGAGGGGTTAACGTTCCAAACCTAGAATTGTACATAGTTGATTTATGGCCATCAAAAAAATCACCAGTGCCAACTGACTATGACGGTGTTAAAGACAGAAAAAAAGACATCATGTATAGCGATAAGACAAATTATGATCAGAAAGTTTCAAACATGGTTTCAGACTATGTAACACTTGTCAAGAATTTGATTTCATTTGCAACAAGTAAAGGAATCACACAGGATGAGATAGATTCTGCAGTTCTATCCAAAAATGTGATGTATACTACAAAGCGCAGTGGCGCTAAAAGAAAATACTCGGATCTGCTAAATGGTAGATTCCATTTAGAAAAGGTAGTAACAATAGAACGCAAGGACGACAAAAACAGTATTTCAAACAAATGGGCCGATTATACAGCCAAGACCATAAAGGAACTCATCTC
>CAZIHN010000098.1:0-3495 GCA_964538845.1 uncultured Nitrosopumilaceae archaeon
GGGATCATTTCCATTCCTTGTGTGCTTTTAATTGGTTTTAAAAGTGTTATCTGCCAATTGCCCTCTTTAACTTTGACATGTATCTATTAAAAATGTCATCCAAAGAAACTTGAGATGATGACTCAGCATAGATTCTAGCTATCGGTTCAGTCCCACTCAACCTTACCATAATCCAACTTGATTCATCTATGAATATTTTGATTCCATCTGTGAGATCTTTTCTATAATTTTCTTTACCTAGTATTCTTGCAATTTTTTTGAAATCATTTTTTGAGCATTCTATTTTTCCCTTTGTTGTATAGGATTGTGGCAATAGAGTAATTTCTTCGGACAATGAATTTTTACCACTAGCAAGCAGTTCAAGTAATAGGGCTAGGGTCATTGAACCATCTCGGACCTGATTATGTTTTCCGTACATGAAACCTCCGTTTTCTTCAAAGCCAATTATTGCATTCTTTTCTTTCATTTTCTGTGAGACTTCAATGCTACCTACCTTTGTCCTAAAGACCTTGGAATCTGAAAATAATGCTATTTTTTCTATCAAATATGTGGAATTTACCGAGGTAACTATCTTCGATTTAGGATAACGATCTAGAATGTATTTAGATAATAATAATGCAGACCTATCACCTGTAAGAATTCTTCCCATTTCATCGCAAAAGATGCTTCTATCACCATCTCCGTCAAATGCTACTCCACAATCAGCTCCTGTTTTCTTTACCACAGAAGAAAGATTGTTTAAATTCTGAGGTGTAGGCTCTGAACCCCTTCCTGGAAATGAACCGTCTATTTGTTCATTTATTAAAATCACATCACATCCTAGATTTCTGCATAATGAAGGAGCTGCTACACCTTGAGTACCATTACCCAGATCTAGTACCACTTTGAGTTTTTTTGATTTGATTTTCCTGGTATTTACTTGCCTTTTAATTCCAGAAAGATAAGTAGCAATTACTTTTGATTCTGTTGTAATTGAGCCTAATTTTTTTGGTACAATAGAATTTTTGCTAAAATAATATTTTTCTACCTCAAGTTCATCGTATCTCGAAATTTCGATTCCATCACTTCCAATAACCTTCAATCCATTATATTGTGGTGGGTTATGGGATGCTGTTATCATAATTCCTCCTCTATAACCTAGCATTCTTGTTGCAAATTGTAGACTGGGAGTTGGAACAAAACCACATATAGCAGAATCCAATCCTGCAAAACTCAATGCAGCAGTTACTACTTTAGATATAGCAAGGCTTGATTCTCTCCCATCATATCCAACCAAAATAACCCCTTTTTTAAAAAAACTTGCAATGGAGAGAGTAAATTTTAAAACAAAATCTAGGGTAATATCTTCCCCAACAACACCCCTAACTCCATTAGTACCAAATAATTTTGCCATGTAAACCATCAACAATAGATAAATTTGTCTTAAAAGTCATGGTGCATGCGGGAGTTGCCAAGCCTGGTCAAAGGCGCAGGGCTTAGGACCCTGTCTTTTAGGAGTTCGTGGGTTCAAATCCCACCTCCCGCACTTAATGAACTATGCACAGCTGCATTTCTTTGTGATTGTGAAAATGAGAATTGCAAAAGTTATTTGAACATTCATAGCAATGCCAATCTCCCAAGGTTGAACAGACCTTACAGGTTTTTATTGGATTATTATGATCATAGCTATTTGATCTATTTCGACTCTTTTGAGTACTTCTTTGTCTATCCAATTACTATTCTTCCTCAATCAAGTTAAAAATTGAAAAACTTTTTCCCATTCAATCACTCATTACGGAATTAAGATTATTTGTCGCACTTGCATTCTAACAATACGTGATATTTCAAAAGCCTATTTAAGCATTAATAAAGTCCAGAATATGTAACAGTTAGGATGGACAAGACCGTCGTCGAGATTACTGTAATTGGAAATGACCATGAAGGCGTAGTAGCGGGATTCACTAATTTCATTTTTCAAAATGGGGGCAATATAGAAAAGATCAACCAAAATGTTGTCAGGGGTCTTTTTGGAATGTACCTCGAAGCTTCCTTTGCAAAAAAAATCCATGTTGTAAAATTCAATAAAGAAGCCGAAAAGTTAGCGAGAAATCTAAAGATGGAGGTTAGCATACATTATGAAGCTGCAAAAAGAAAGAGAGTAGCCGTACTTGTAACAAAGGAATCACATTGTCTTGAGTCAATACTTGATGCTAGAGCAAAAAATAAGCTCAGAGGTGAAATTGTTGTTATCATAGGAACAGAAAATACCTTATCATCATTGGTAAAAAAGGCAAAAATTCCATTTGTTGTAGTCAATGAAAGAGATCAGCTCAAAGCCGAGGAGAAAATAATTTCCTTAATGAGAAAATTTGACATTGATTTAATCGTTCTTGCAAGGTACATGCGAATTTTTTCTCCCAACTTTGTATGGAGATTCCCA
The DNA here is from genome assembly GCA_964538845.1 of uncultured Nitrosopumilaceae archaeon. Classification (GTDB taxonomy): domain Archaea; phylum Thermoproteota; class Nitrososphaeria; order Nitrososphaerales; family Nitrosopumilaceae; genus Nitrosotalea. The sequence continues at coordinate 2,420 of CAZIHN010000098.1, forward strand.
AATAGAATTATCAACATCCATCCGTCACTATTACCAGCATTCCCTGGTGCTTATGCATATGTACAAGCGTTCGAACGAGGTGCAAAAATTGTTGGATGTACTTCACATTATGTAACTGAGGATTTAGATCAAGGTCCGATTATTTTTCAAGATGCTTTTGCCATACACGAAGATGAAACGCTAGATTCCTTGAGGAAGAAAGGTCAAAGATTAGAGGCTAGTACACTATTAGAAGCCGTAAAGATGCACTTAGATGGAAGATTAGAGGTCTACTGGGGCAAGGTACACGTAAAATCAAAACGATCCAGATGATTATAAAAGATCTTACAAATTCTGATATTCGAAAAATAACGAAAAGAAAAAGGGTTGCAATAATTCCAGTTGGTTCTATAGAACAACATGGACCACATCTTCCCGTATCTACTGATTCTGATATAATTTCATACATTGCAAAACAGGTTTCGTTACGTATGGAATTCCTACTATTTCCTACCATCCAATATGGGATATCATTTGAACACCATCCCTTTTTCCATATGAGTGTAACAAAGACTTCATTACAAAATACTCTAATAGATCTGTGTGTCTCATTGTGGAAAAATCATATTCACGATATCATAATCCTAAATGGCCATCATGGGAACCAAAAGGCACTCAAGCAGGTACCAACTAAGGTTTCAAAGATATCTGGAATAAAACCTCGTATCTTTGTATACTCGTATTGGCACTTTATGACTAGAAAGTTTGATCATGCGGGATTTGTAGAGACATCGATTATGCTGGCAATATCTGACAAAGTGAGAATGGACAAGGCCAGAAAAGGACTTGTGGTTGACAAGTTATCCGAAAAAGAGTTAATTCGGTTAAGCAAACTTGCTACTAGGTCATTTCCCTCTGTAACAAAGAATGGCGTCTGGGGCGATCCAACCAAGGCATCAGCAAAACATGGTAAACAAATTTTGCAACAAGTGATAGAATCCATAGTCAAAGAGAGTCAAACTTGCCTCACAGAGAAAACCCGAAAATTACACCAATGAAATTTTAATATATACCCTCAATACAGGTGGTAATAAGTG
>CAZIHN010000099.1:0-3492 GCA_964538845.1 uncultured Nitrosopumilaceae archaeon
ATGACTTGACATGTAATCATCTGCTGCTGTCTTACCGTTGAATACTTTCATCAAACTCACTACTTGAACTGGCTGTATATTGTTTTTTGTTTGGTGGACCGAGGGGGATTTGAACCCCCGACATCCGCGTTGCGAACGCGGCGTCACTACCACTAGACTACCGGCCCTTTTGTTATCAATAATAGTATCTATTTTTATTCATTTACTCAAAGAATAATACTAGGTCCTCAGAGAATTTCTTGATGACTTTTGACACAGTTATCGTTGGTGCACATGTTATTCTTCCAGATAAAATGATAGAACGGAATATTGTGATAAATGAAGACAAGATTGTTGATATAACAACCGATATTCCACAATGCGACAAAAAAATAAAAGCAGATGGGCTAGTTGCATTGCCTGGCGTAATCGATCCTCACGTACATTATGGAGTCTACTCACCAATTGGAGAAGCTGCAATCACAGAATCCAAAGTTGCTGCTTTGGGTGGAGTTACCACTATGATGAGAATGCTTAGACTAAATGGCTCGTACAAGAAGAATCTTGATTCTCACCTTATTGCCAGCTCACGTACTCACTACATCGATTATGCTATTCATGCTTCTATTCTTCAAAGAAATCAGATTGATGAAATGGAATTCTGTAAAACCAAGGGAATAAACTCATTTAAGATTTACATGAATCTTGGCGATGAAGTGGGACATGTGTATATGGATATGGAGCCTGGAGAGAAATCTTTACGGGAAGTGAGAGTAGAGATGAAAAAAGAAATGATAAAGGAGATTATTAAAAGGGCTGCAGCTTTGAATTGTCTAGTTCTAGTTCATGCAGAAGACTATGAAATGTGTTCATGTGGAATAAGAACTGCAAAAGAGAAAAAAAAGGATGGTTTATCAGCTTGGTCAGAAAGTAGACCTGTAGAATCGGAGGTCAAATCAATCACTTCCGCCTCTGAGATTGCAAGGGATGCAGGTTGTTCTCTTTATTTTGTACATATTGGATCAAAAGCTGCTATCCAAGCGATTGACGGAGAGAAGAAAAAAGGTTCCAGGATTCATGTGGAAACCTGTCCACATTATCTTACATTATCATACGAATCACAAAATGGATATCTAGCCAAGGTGATGCCACCGATAAGATCTTCTCAAGACATAGAATTTGTCTGGAGTAAAATACAAAATAACAAAGTGGATACTATTGGAACGGATCACGTAGCAAACCGAAGGGATCTAAAGTTGGGAGGAGAAAGTATATGGGATGCATTGGCAGGATTCCCAGGAATAGGAACTATGATTCCTATCTTACTTAGTGAAGGTGTGAATAAGGGAAGACTAAATCTCCATCAACTTTCCAGTTTGACTAGTCTAAACACAGCAAGAATTTTCGGAATGTATCCAAAAAAAGGAATAATTCGAAAAGGTTCTGATGCAGATATTGTTCTAGTTGACTTGAAAATGGAAAGGAAGGTTTCTGCCCAAGAACTAGAAGGCTTTTCTGATTACAGCGTTTATGAAGGATGGACACTTAAAGGATGGCCCGTAAAGACATTGGTGCGAGGGCAAATCGTGGCAGAAGATTTCAGGGTTGTTGCAAAACCTGGTCATGGAAAGTTTGTTTCAAGACCTGTATTATCGTAAGATTTTGTATTTTCCATTTTCATTTAATTTGAAAATGATATCTGGTTTTGAAAAGATTCCTACTTCTATAACTCCTGGAATCTGTATTATTTTTGCCGCAAGTTCACCAGGATTAGAAATTTTCCCAAAATCGCAATCTAGAATAATGTTACCATTTTCAGTCACAAATGGATATCCTCTTTCAAGTAGTCGTATGTGGGGTTTGCCTCCATGTTTTCTTATTTGAATTGCTACAACATTTCTTGCAAATGGATGAACTTCCACAGGGATGCTTTTATTGAGTTTCTTGACAAATTTTGATTCGTCCGCAATTATTACTACTTTTTTTGCAATACTTATCAAAATCTTTTCACGCAGTAGAGCTCCCCCTCCACCTTTTATCATATTTCCTTTGGAATCTATCTGATCAGCTCCATCGAAGACCAAATCTACATTCTTGATTTGATCAGCTTCAATTATTGTAATTCCGCCCTTTTCTGCTTCCATCTTAATTTGTAAAGAAGTTGGAATGGCAGTAATTGTAATTTTTTTTCGTCTAATGAATCTAGATAACAATCTTACTAGTGCGGTTGAGGCTCTTCCACTTCCAAGCCCAATGACTTGATTATTCTTTATCATGCCCAGAGCATGAGGTGATAATGCCATTAAGGCATCATCTATTGTCAACTATTCTACCTCAACTTGCTCTAATTTTGATAATGCCTTCATTATTTCGCTTTTTATTTTATCTAAATCCTTGTCATCATCTTCCAATTTCTCTTCTTCAGGTATTTTTATAGGAGTTGGAAGTTGAATGATTTTTTCATCTTCTTGTACTACCAATTCTGGTTTTTGAACTTCAACATTTTCTATTTTTGAATTTTCTACTATCGATTCTGGAATTGTAATTGGCTCATTAACAACTGCCTTTGGTTCAACCTCAGGAATAATTGGTGATTGAGCAATAGAGGTAGATCTGATAAGCTCTGCAGGGAACTCTGGGATCTTGTTAGTTATTTCTGTTAGTGTACTAAGCTCTACCATTCTATGTTTTTCTGAAGGAGGAATCTCAAATGAAGAGGGCAACTTTACTGTTCTCTCCTTTGGTATTTCTACTCTTTCATATTGAATCTCTATCTTTTCATTTGATGGATTTGTTGTTATCTCTTCTACCTTTTTTTGTGATGGTCTTTCCTGTATTGATTCATGGTAATTTTCCATTTGTTTGGGTTGAACAGGTGTATTAGTATTAGCAGTAATCTTCAAAGTGAGTTCATGCAATTTGTGGTCTAATTGAGAAAGCCGATTATCCATTAGGGAGATTAAACTATCTCCCATCGGACCAAGATCAGGATATTTACTTGCTACCTCAAGTTTTTCTATTCTTGTCATTACTGTTCCAAGTTGATGTTGATAACTAACCAAAAGCTTGTCTTTTTGAATCTTTGAGACACTTGAATCCTTTTGATGTAATCTTGTAATTGTTTTTGATAGAATTTCCTTTTCCATTTTCAATGATTGTAATTGATCTTGCATGGCAGAAGTTATAGTAACAGGTTGTTTGCGTTTTATTTTCGGAACCTTGTCAATTGCAACTGCACTGAAAGCACCAGCAAGGGAACTAAAAATTAGAACTATTTCTTCCATTTATGTATACCATTTAATCCAGTTGTATTTTCTTATTCTAGCGTCTGGATAACCACAGCTACCGCATCTTTTATGCCTTAAATGAAAGGCATTTTTTCCACATCTCCTACATCTAATGTGAGGATGTTTCTTTGTATAACCTCCCATTGAGGTAGTACCTTTAGTCATTGTTTTCTCACTTTGGTGGAGGAGATATGATAACTACGTTGTCTCCTCTGACAACTATGGT
>CAZIHN010000100.1:0-3458 GCA_964538845.1 uncultured Nitrosopumilaceae archaeon
AATTAATGTTCCACGACCAATTTCTGCTCCCTTTTCAATATTGATAGACATTGCTTTCCATTCATTTGGTGATCCTAGTGAATAAATGCAAGAGACTGTGGCAACTATTACCGTCGGCTCTTCTGATAGTAGCATTGCTGTTGCTTCAAGACGTTTCTTTTCTATTTTTTCGTTAATCTGTGTGTCTTTCTCAATGTAGGTATCTGTTTGAGGGATATAGCTTTCAGGTTGATAATAATCATAATAACTTACAAAATAACCCACATTGTTTTTTGGGAAAAACTGTTTCAGCTCAGAATAAAGCTGGGCAGCAAGAGTTTTGTTATGAGAAACTACTAGAGTATTCTTACCGGTTCTTTGAATTACATTGGCAATTGTGAATGTTTTCCCGCTGCCTGTAACACCTAGGAGAGTCTGAATCTTGTTGTTTTTTACTCCCTTAACAAGACATTCTATTGCGGATGGCTGATCTCCAGTAGGATCAAATTCAGATACTAGTTCAAAACTTGGGTTTTCTAGCAACTTATTCTATTAGTTTTTTTCCTAACAAATACCTTGAGATTTTATTTTTGTTAACCTTATGTTTAACTAAAAATCTAAAAACAATCATTATTACCATGCGGGTTCTTCACTAATTTTTAAACCGTTAATGGTATTGACTATTCCCATTAACTTGATAGTATTTTGGGCTGTAGGCAAATTTCTTTCAAGGATTTTCTTGGCAATTTGCAATCTGGTGGTCTTATCCAAATGTTGACCTATTTTGTATTTTCCTCTCATGGTGGACGGCACCACCTTAATTATCGCCACCTCTTCTACTACTCTCATTTCCGGTCTAATTGATTCATAACGGCCCTCAGGTTGATACTTTCGCATTAAAGAATTGAGCGCCATTGATTTCTCAATTTTATCTTCCACAATGTTTGCATTTCCCTTCATGACCACGCTTACGTAAAGAGTATCAGCTTGAGATGCATCCGTGGGAGAGGTAAAATAGGAGGGTAGAAAATCCAAACTTTGATCGACCTCGAAACCAACTTTTGGGTTATTTGAAATATTTTCAAGTTTTTCGCCTCTTGTATGAGAATGCATGTAGACTACATCTTCTGTGTAAACAAAATTCATTGGAATTATCTGGGGATATCCATTTTTATCTATGCTACAAATCCTGCCAGTGGCTTGGCTATTTAGGAACTCGATTATTTTTTGCATAGATTTGATCTCAAGTCTTCCTAATAGTTGCACATTTCACAATGGGCGTATCAATATTTCTGCGTATGGTTTTAATAGATAAATGGAGTGAAGATGAATTACCAAGTATGAAAGATATGAATAATAGCCATGGTTTTTTTGCAGCCCTGATTGGTAGTGGTGTCATATCATTTTCTAGCTATGTATATCATCTGTTTGGGGATACAATTCCTTCATTTTTCTGGGTCTATCTTAAGGAAATAGGGGCGGCCATCATAATGTTGGCAGTTTTCTTCTTTGCTATCGCATGGATAATGAGGGCAAAACCTCATAGGAGACCACGGTCTTATTTAGTTAAAGTTTTTGATATCTATGGGAAAGAGACAAAAATAGACGGCATGAGAACAGACTTTCAAACCCATGATGTAGCATGGAGTTTTATGAAAGAATACAAAAAATCCTATCCTTTCTATAACTTTGCCTTAGTTTCAGACTTGCCAAATTCATCGCGTATGACTATATTTCGGTATATTTGAATAATTAATTTTATTTCTTGGGATTATTTTGTTCCTTAAAGTAAGGTAATATGGTAGAACCAAACTTATCAATTGAACCAAAATATCCAGAACCCCAAAATCTTACGATGAAATGATTAACTCCAGCTTTCATAAACCTCTCAAATACTGGGATAATGTCATCGGGCGTTCCAATTCCTATTGATGATCGAGCGACCTTATCCGGTATAGTTTGTGCTGCTTCTCTCATCTTCACTATCCATTCTTGGTTTGACATAGAATATTCGGTAAAATATTTTTTAAAATCAAATCCTGCAACATCTTGAATATTGTGTACTTTTAGAACCTCTGGCTTGAAAAGACTCACCTTCACTGCATTTTTCATCTTTGCCCATGCTTGCTCTGAATCATCAGAAAAATAGACATCAATATCTACTGCAAACTGAAAATCAGAGGGGTCTCTTCCATTTTCTTTCATCGAAGTTTTAATGGATTTCGCATGTTCTTCATAAAGTTCTGGTGTGTAACCAATTGGTATCCAGCCATCGCCATACTTTCCACACAAAGCTAGTGTTCTAGGGGCACCTGCAGCCATGTAAATTGGAGGATGCGGCTTGCGAACACTCTTAGCTTGCAAACAGGCTTCTTCTAGTTGATAAAACTCCCCTTTAAAATTCACTCTATGTTCAGGCGAAGATCCAAAAAGCAATTTAATTACTTGAAGCTGCTCTTCAAATCTTCCAACAGGTTTGTCCCATTGAATCTTAAACTCTTTAATGTTTTGTGCTTCCCCTGCCCCAATTCCAAGCGTACCTCTGCCATGCGAAATCCTGTCAAGAGTTATTGTTGCTAATGCAATATTTGAGGGATGTCTTCTAACCGCATCCGTTACACAAGTACCTAATTCTACCCTGTTTGTAACAGACGATATGGCCGATAACATGACCCAAGGATCATTTACAATAGCGTGATTCCATTGAGGAACATTACTGTGATCCATATACCAAATCGAGTCATAACCCATTCTGTCCGCCAAAACACACGCTGTAAGAATTTGATCCTCGGTTAACCCTAATCTAGCTACATTCAACCCCTGTTGAATTCCAAACTTTACCATTCTATTCGAAATCCTGTTGAATGTTTGTCAATTCACGCAGTATTTAAGTTTAGTATAACTTAGAGTGAAAGAGTATCAGTAGTAAAAATTGGCAGTCATCATAGTCTGCCATCTACTATGTTTTTTAGTAGTTCGATAACATCTTCTTTAGTAACTGGTAGTGGGTTTGGATCAAGGTGCCCTCTATCAGTCATTACCACATCGGCTGCTTTATCAAATGGCGCCTTTAAGTTAAGTTTGTCAAACTTTAACTTATCAATTACCTCTTTGAATTTGTCGTAAAAAATTGATTTGTTAAATTTGTGGGCAACTGTAGTACAGGAAGAAAGTGAATAGCCATGCGGCACACCCTCGTTTGAGAAAACGTATGATAGAGCATGACCCAGGGTAGTAGACGCATTTCCAAATCCTATTCCTGATAGCATTGATCCAAATGGATAATTCTCTGGCTTGTTATTGATTATGGCATCATACAATACATCAAAGGCAGATTTACACATCATTTTAGTAAACTCATTTCCTCTCTTACTGTCGTATCCTTCGGTTGCCTGTGCGCATGCATCGCAAACAGAATTCTTTACAATTGCCTCTGGTTTGCTTGCCATAAAATATGAATCAATTACATCCTTATCAGA
>CAZIHN010000101.1:0-3185 GCA_964538845.1 uncultured Nitrosopumilaceae archaeon
ACAGCAAATGCTACACAAATAGTTGATGTAGTAGATACCACTCCTCCAAAAATTACTGCACCACAGGATATTATTGCAAATGCCACTAGTCAGACTAGTAATCATGTGAATATTGGTAATGCAACAGCAACTGACAATGTTAAGACAATCTCGATAACAAATAATGCTCCTGTAGTGTTTCCATTTGGGAATACTACCGTGACTTGGGCGGTAAGAGATGAGGTTGGAAACTTGGCAACTGCAACACAACTTGTAAATATAGTTGACAGAACTCCTCCTCAACTTATAATTCCTCCAGATGTGCTAATCAATGCAACAGCAAATGAAACACCTGTAATCTTAGGTCAAGCCAATGCAACAGGGATTATTGATCACAATCCAAAGATATCCAATAATTCTACTGGAGTTTTCCAAATTGGCAAGACAATAGTGAAGTGGATTACGACTGACAAGTTTGGCAAAACAACAACATTAGATCAAACAGTTACAGTTCTTGCATGTGGTAAACCATCGTCTGCTTATAACTTGGTGATGGGAACTCCAGGCAATGATATTTTATCCGGCTCTATGGTTCCAAATTTGATAATTGGACTTGGAGGTAATGATATTATTCACAGCACCAATCCAGGTGATTGTATAATTGCGGGTGATGGTGATAATATCATATTTGGTGGAAATGGAACCTCGACAATATACACAGGTAATGGTAATAACATAATCAAAGGAGGTGCCGGAAACATGTTTGTTTATGTTGGAGAGGGTAATAATGTTATTCAAGGGGGTAGCGGAATGAACACATGTTACCTTGGAAATCCGGTCAAAGATACAGTTGTAAATTGTCAGACAAAGATTCGTTAGAATCTTTCCAAATCATATTTTTCATATAGCTTATAATTACAATCAAGCCTTTTGAATCGTAGTAAATGTCAAATTCTGAGAAACTTTTTCTTCATGCCAAGAAGATAATCCCATCGGGCATAAATAGTCCTGTAAGATACTATGATCCATATCCTTTCTTTGTAAGTAAGTCAAAGGGTAGTATGATGTGGGATGTGGATGGGAATGAGTACATCGATTTTTGTAACGCCTATGGGGCCTTACTTTTGGGGCACAGGAGAAAAGAAATCATTACTGCAATTGATAAGCAACTGAAAAAAGGAACTATGTATTGTGCACCGACCGAAATTGAAGTAAATCTGTCAGATCTAATTTCTAGAAATTTTCCTTCCATGAAGAAAATACGACTTGTCAATACTGGCAGTGAAGCTACCATGACAGCAATAAGATTAGCAAGGGGATTCACCAAAAAAAGGAAAATAATTAAATTTGAAGGAGGTTATCATGGTGCACACGATTATGTATTAGTAAAAGCAGGCTCTGGAGCGGCAAATATTGGAAGTTCGGTTTCGGAGGGAAGTTTGGATGAGGTTTCTAGGTATACTCTAGTAGCCCAGTACAATAATTCTCAAGAACTAAACTCATTGTTGGAGAGAGAAAAAGATATTGCAGCAATAATCATGGAGCCAGTACTTGCTAATATAGGTCTAGTAACACCAGAGAAGGATTTTCTAAAGGAAGTAAGAAAAATCACTCTAGATCACAATGTCATCCTAATTTTTGATGAGGTTGTTACGGGTTTTCGAATGTCTCCAGGTGGGGCTCAACAATATTTTTCAATAAAACCTGATATCACTACACTTGGGAAATCACTTGGAAATGGATTTCCAATCGCAGCGGTCGGCGGAAGAAGGGACATCATGGATATGTTGTCTCCCGAAGGAAAGGTCTATCAAGCAAGTACTTATGCAGGAAACCCAATTTCTGTCACTGCCGGTTTATCATCTGTCAAAACCATGAATAAACTCAAATCCAAGTTATATCCGAGGCTTGACAAGGCGTGTAAAAAGTTAGTCGGATCTATACACGATTTGGCAAAGGATATGGGCATTCCTCATCAAATCAATTCCATCACATCAATGTTTCAAGTGTTCTTTACGGAAAAAAAAGTTATTGACTATTCATCTGCAAAAAAATCCGACTCTAAAAAATTCAAAATTTTATTCAGAGAGTTGCTTAAGAATGGCGTCTTTATTGCACCTTCTCAATTTGAAACAGTTTTTCTATCATACGCTCATTCAGAAGAAAATCTAACCAAAACAATTCTTGCATATGAAAAGGGATTGAAAGCAGTGAAAATATGAAATATCTTATAGGTACTAGAGGTAGCCAATTATCGCTTGCGCAGACGAATTGGGTAATATCCGAGATTAAAAAGCAATCGACTGGAATTGAATTTGATATAATTACAATCAAGACTAAAGGAGACACTGACGCGCGTCCTCTTTTTACAATAAATCAAAAAGGTATATTTGAAAAGGAAATCGATAGGGCAGTTGCTGAAAAGAAAGTTGATTTTGCAGTACATAGCCTTAAAGATGTTCCATCTGAGTTACCTGAGGACTTAATTTTGGCTAGTGTACCTAAAAGAGAAGAACCAAATGATATAATCATAACAAATGATGGAAGTAACCTGAACACAATAAAAAAGGGCGCAGTTATTGGTACAAGTAGTTTGAGAAGAGCAGTACAGATAACAAGGTTAAGACCAGACTTGCTAGTAAAACCAATTAGAGGAAATATTGAGACAAGAATTAGGAAGGTAAGTGAAGGAGAATTTGATGGAATAGTTTTGGCCCAAGCTGGTATCACTAGATTAAACATCAGTGTAAAATTTGAGAGACTTCCCATAGATCTCTTTCCACCTTCGCCTGGACAAGGTGCACTTGCGATTATTGCAAGAGCAGACAATTTACATCTAATAGAATTGCTAAAAAAGATTGAGGATTCAGAGACAAGGGATGCAGTCGAGGCAGAAAGATCTCTTTCAATGTTTGTAGATTCAGGTTGCAGATTTCCCGTAGGGGCATTGGCAGAAAAAAAGGATGGTCGACTAATATTGAATGTAATAGTTTATTCTATAGATGGCACTAAATCCATAAAAATAGAAAGGGATTCTGACTTTGGATTTGGAAAAGAACTTGGAAAACAAGTAGGATTAGAACTTCAGGAAAAAGGAATTTCAGAAATAGCGAAGAATTGGAGGGAAAAAGTGGAGGAGTGGAACAGAAAATGAAAGGTAAGGTTTTCATTGTTGGTGCAGGTCCAGGTGATCCAAAACTAATCAC
>CAZIHN010000102.1:0-3097 GCA_964538845.1 uncultured Nitrosopumilaceae archaeon
TAAAACAACTAACCGGAGGAATTCGTTCTGGTTTGAGCTATTGTGGTGCAAACACAATACCTCAAATGCAACAGAATGCAGAATTTATCAAAATGTCAACAGCGGGATACGCAGAAAGCCAACCACATGACGTTGAGCTAATGTAATCCACTTTAAATAGAGTCCCAAATTAGTTTTCACAATGCTGAGCAAAAAAAATACTATGGGAATTGCAATAGGCACTCTTGCTATTGCATTAGGAACTTATTTTCTTGTATTATCTTTTACAAGCAACATACAAGAAGTTCATGATATAGTAGAGTTTGGAAAGAGTGACATATTCCACTTTGATGCACAGAAACATTATCATGAAACTCTTAACATTACAGGAAGTTCATTCCACTTGACACTAAAAACTCCTGCTGATGGGTTACAACTTGATAAAGATTTCCAAAATGAAGCTAGTTTTGACTGGTATAGTCTTGACAATGGAAAGCATTTCATCAACATTACAAATACAGACGGCTCCGTGCTTCATGTAGACGCAAAATTACAAGCAGTTGAAAATCCATTATGGTTTACGACCCATCTTATTGTTATATCATCAGGAGTCCTAATAATTGGAATAAGTGCAGCATTTTCAATTAGAAAACCAAGAGGATTCTAATTTAATTCTGCCCTGGGATAAGACCCTAAAATTTTAAGAAATATAGTATTAGGCTTTATCATATCGATAGTCTCACGAATATTATTATCACTTTGATGGCCCTCAAAGTCAGCATAAAAGTTGTACTCCCAAGGAGTAGTCTTGGTAGGACGCGATTCTATTTTTGTCAAATTGATTTTATTTATATTAAATTTCTCTAAAATATTAAACAGTGCACCTGGATGATGTTTTATTGAAAAAATTATTGATGTTTTATTATTTGTTGTTCTTTCCCTGTTTTGGTTTGCTAAGACTAGAAATCGTGTAAAATTGTTTGTATTGTCCTCGATTCCTTCTTTAATTATTGGAACACTGTAGATCTCAGCGGCTCTTTTACTCGCAATGCAGGCAACATTCTCCAGGTTTATTTCCAGCAAAATCTTGACACTTCCGGCAGTATCGTATGTAGGTATTGTTTTCAAATGGTTTTCTTGAATGAATTTCCTGCACTGGCCAAGTGCCTGTGGATGTGAATATACTGTATCAATTTTTCCTAGATTTGATAAACCAATTAGGCAATGCCTAATGCGATGGTATATCTCACCTACAACTTTAAGTTTGGTAGTTAGAAGTAAATCGTAACTTTCACCTACGCTTCCCTCCAATGAATTTTCAACGGGAAGAACAGCACAGTCCGATTTTCCAAATTCAGTCGATCCTAGAACTTCATAAAATGTTGGATATGGGATAGTTTCGATAGGTTCTTTAAAGTAACTTACTGCAGCAGCTTCACTATATGCGCCTCGTTCTCCTTGGAATGCTACTCTTAGCATATCTTTAATTTGATTCTAATTTAATAAAATCGCCGTTTCCAAAATCAGTTGATAATTTTCTTTCTTCTATGTATCCACAATCAATACATTTTATGTTATTCCCAAGAGGCACCACTTTTCCCCCACACTTGTTACATTGAGTGAACAAAACCCCAAGCTCTGGTTCGCTAATTGTAGCGTGAACAACTCCATTTAGTAAGCCGATTATTTTTGCAGCTACAACATCACTAACTCTTACAAGAATCCTTTTCTTGGCTCCTCTTGCCTGACAAATACATTCAAGACCCGAGTGTGTAGGCTCCCCATTTATGTAAAGGATGCTTATCGCGAACATATTATTCATCAATGCCGCAACATTCCCAGTTATCACGTCGCCAACTTTTGGAACTGAGGGTTTTTTCATTTCATTGACCCTTGCTATTCGATTTGTTTTATCAATCTCAGCATTACCTATCACTAACGATCTTATAGAATGACCATCATCAAAGGTGTTTTGACCTGTTTCAAATTCCTCGATTATTGCAATTTTATCTCCAGGTAATATTGGTTTATGAGACAATATCTGAATTTGGGATTTTGATGATTATAATTGTTTATAGCCAATGCGGAATCTCTAGGAATCCCTCAATGCTCTCTTTTTTTAATACCTTCAGCAATGCGTTTGCCTGAGGAGTAGATAAGACAGGTTTATGAAAATGATTATCTGTTGATATTCTTGGGCAGGCAACCTGAATAAAGGCATCAATTCCCTTAAGGTTGCGTAATTTGTCGTCAGTAATTTCAGTCAGAGCAAATAATTGAACCTTCTTTCCTAGTAAAATCAATTCCTTTTTAAGCTTCAATGCAGTGACTTTTGAAAACTGGCCCTCTTTGAGGCCTATTATTATTCCAAAGGACTCTGCTTCTGCTGCCTTGTAGATCGATAGTATGGCTTTTTTGTGTAATTTTCTTGCAAATTCAGTTACGTCTCTTATCTCATTGAAATAGGGATCAAGCACATATGTTGGTTTGTTGGTCGATAATGCAATTCCTGCAGCGTGAAAATTACTCTGGCCCATGAAAACATTTGCATCAGTAAGATGTTTGGTCTCAGCAGTGGGATAAAATTCACAACCAAAGACTTGTCCATCATTTAACTGTCCCTTTCCCTTTCCAATCTTAACTCTAACTCCGCCATTTTCGAGTGTTATCTTTACTTTCTCAATTTCATGTAAATGTTGACTGTCAGTAATCAGAGAAATAGTTTTTCCATGAAGCTTGGTAATGCATTTTTTTAAAACATCCTCAAACGATATATCGTCGAAAGCATCTATCAAAACTATGTTTTCACCTAGACTAGTTGAATTGATGGAATGACCTATGTGGAATAGGATTTCAGCTCCAAGAACCTTGACACCATTTGTATTAAGATCACATGTGCCAAAGCAGCTATCCGCCATGATATATGCTGGTATTGCATACTTGTCCATTATTTTCTGAGCTGTCTCTTGAATTTTTGGTATTATTCCGTCTGGACCATTTAATGCCACTGAAACAGGTTTCTTTTTTTCTATTTCATCAAAAATTCTATTCTCATCTATTACTATCATTTTCTATCAAAAATTGTTTTTTTAATTTAACTCAAGCTAAATGCAACAAT
>CAZIHN010000103.1:0-2838 GCA_964538845.1 uncultured Nitrosopumilaceae archaeon
TGCTGGAGCACTTCCAGAGTCAATCAAAGAAATGTTACAAAACCATGATCCATTTGCAACTATATTGCCATCAAACGATCCATCAGTACCATACTATCCACTAAATATAGATGGAAAGGGCTATCTTTTGAGTGGGTATGCTAATACAATCCAGACAGTAAAGGAAACAACTGGCAATCCAGTTGATCTAAAATTCACAACACCAGTTCCATCCATGCAGCATATGGGAATATACTTTACCGCACCTAGCATCTACAAAGAGGTTGGCGATAGTGATACATATGTAATATACGAAAAGGGTGAACCAATTCATGTGGTTGATCCACACGGTTATTTTTCAGATGTCAAGTTCAGTGCATTAGACAATGATAAACTGCACACCTTTGATTTCTCGATAACATTTGAAAAATCTATGGAAAAGTCAAACATAATAGTGCGTTCTTGGGATGAACAAAAACATTCTTCTGACACAAAGATTTGGAATGCATTGCAAGTAGAAAGCTCAGCACAACCCTCAGAAAACCAACTTCCAGGCAATTTGATATCGAATCAAGTTCCTATAGTTGATAAAAAACCAGTAACAACCGAACCTGATTTGCTGTCACCCATCAAGGACTGGGGAGGATACTCGACACATCCCATCTCCAACTCTGAATTTCTGACTAAAGTGGGAGTAAATGGAAATTTCATACCACCCTGGGTATCCAAGACAACAAAGTACGTAGTAGAAGGAGATCTTACTACCAAAGAATTTGAAAATATAATCAAATATCTTGCCGATAATAAAATTGTAAAGTAAAATTTTGTGCTAGATATCATTTAGGATGGAGAAATACAAAATCTCAAAAGAACTTATTTGCAGGTTGTCTGATTCTTTTTTATGGCACTAAATACTAATTTGAGCTTGATTCATGCTAATTTCTTTTTTGTCGATGTTGTGGGACTCTCAGATCCATCCATGTCGACAAAGACACAAATAAAAAAAATAGAAACTCTGAACAAGAGCATTTTGGAATGTAAATCATACAAATCCGTTCCTCCGGACTCAATGTTGGTACTTCCTACCGGCGATGGAATGGCAATAGGTTTTCTTCAGGGCCCGGAGCTACCCCTTAGACTTGCAATTGAACTTCAGCAAAATCTAGTCAAATATAACAAATCCAAGATACCTTCAGAAATTGTCCGAGTAAGAATCGGACTTCATAGCGGTAATGTCTTTGTGGTCGATGATATAAGAAAAAACAAGAATGTCTGGGGACCGGGGATAATTCTTGCTAGGCGAGTCATGGATTTTGGAGATGACTCTCACATATTGCTAAGTCCAAGGATGGCAGAAGATCTCAGAGAGTTATCTGACGAATATAGGCAAATAATAAAACCAGTGCATGATTTTTCGATAAAACACAACCAAACCATTCTTATCTATTCTGCATACGGCAGGGGATTTGGAAATTCAAAACCTCCAATCAAAGGCGAAGCTCTTCGAAGTAAAATGGGAGAAGAAATAATCAAGATGCAGAAAACAACTTTGTATCCATTCATAGAAGTTGATCTTTCCATCAAAGACCCAAAGACAATGCTTGTTGCACACAAAAGAACTTATGAGATTAGAAACATCTCTAATGAACCAATTTACAATGTCTTGCATGGGATTGCAACAGATGTTGAGAAATCATCAATTAATGATCTCAAGATCAAAGTTTATGATGAACTGAACAAGGATTTGAAAATATCAAGCATCAACATGGATAAACCTACGCAGAAAGAATTTACTACAAATTTTAACACTCCCGTTTTGAAGAACGAAGATGGCCGTTATTACATACTGGAATATGAAGTAGAAGAGCCTGAAAGATATTTTGAAAATGCATTTTTAATTGATTGCCAAAAATTTGTTCTAAAGATGGAGTATCCAAATAATAAATTGGTAAATAAACCAACAATTTATGAGGTTAATCAAGAAACTGAAAAAAAGAAGCTTGCAAAGATACAGCCTGTAATAAGAAAGAACGGAAATAAATTAGTTGCAAGATGGGCAAGAGAAGGTATTACAAAAGGTCAAACTTTCAGAATAGAGTGGTAATCCACAACTCAGAACAAAAGCATGAAGACAAAACCCATCTCGAGAAACTTGGATAATTTTAAATTAAAAGACTAGCCTGAAATTACAATAGATTTCCTATTATGATTTGTGAGAGTTTTCTCTTATGTTACTGTTAACTTTGATACATTAGAGCTCTTGGCATGTGTATTGTCACCAGAATAAGCGCCAGTTAGGAATTACTCAAATTTTCCAAAGTTGGAAGAACTTTAATCGGTGTTTTTGATTTGAATTAAAAATCTAACTAATGTACAATAGAATTGATAAAAAGTAGAGTCAGCTTGGGACTAGGGTCCTGTGATACTCAGATTATCAATTTGTGCAGTAAGATGATGTATATCCCCTGAGGTAATGGAACCGTCATGCTGTATGTAATTCAAGTTGTTATAATTAGTTCCAGTTATGTTCAGTGATACAGGAGATCCTGCGAGCTGTAGAGGCAATAGATGCATGCCGTTATCTTACTGCCCTAATGATAGATGCAATAAAAGGAGTGGAAAAAAAGGAAATTCTTGCAGAAAATTATTCTCCTGTTCCTGGCGTTTGGGAAAACAAACCTCTAACGGAGAATATCAACAAGATAGCAAAGGGTTCCTTTAAAATAAAATCTCCTCCGGATATTCGTGGCACTGGATATGTGGTAGAGTGTCTTGAAGCTGCCCTCTGGGCATTTTATAATAGCTCGTCATTTGAAGAAGGAGCACTATTGGCAGTAAATCTTGGTGATGATGCAGATA
>CAZIHN010000104.1:0-2831 GCA_964538845.1 uncultured Nitrosopumilaceae archaeon
GTTTGGATGCTCAAAAGATGGGCTCTATTTTTTTTCTCTGGCCTTATCACGACCCCTTTGAGCTGCCTCTTTTGCTTGGTCGTATGCTTTAGTAGTCACTTCAGCTCCTTTTTCAATACCTTTCTTGCCAAGCTTGGCACCTTTGTTTACAGCTCGTTTAGTGGAATTTTTTAATTTCTTCTCAAGCCCCATATGCCTATTGAGCTAGAATAGTATATGAAAATTGTTACACAAATATCAGTATCACGAGATCGCGTAGATGCAGAGTTTGTCTTATGTGATTACACACTGTGGCTTTAGTTAAATCTTTGAATAGAAAAATTTATGCAAAAATCAGAGCAAAAGCTTTCGCCTTTAATTATCTAATTGGAGGAATAGCTTGAAATTAATTTTGATTACTATTTTATTGGCTGCAGCTATTTCATCTATCGTTTTCCTCACAGATAATGGTTCTACCAAACAAAATCATATTACAAATAATCAAATTTTACAGGTTCCAAATGAAATCCAATTTGTAGGCGAGCCAATTAAAGTTGGTATACTTCATTCTATGACAGGAACAATGGCTATTAGTGAAAAACCTGTTGTAAATGCGACACTCCTTGCTATTGATGAAATAAATGAAAAAGGAGGAGTTTTGGGAAGAAAGCTAGAACCGATAATAGTGGACGGTCGTTCTGATTGGCCAACATTTGCAGAACAGGCAAAAAATCTTATTGCAAAAGACAATGTTAGTGCAGTTTTTGGCGGATGGACATCAGCTAGTAGAAAGACAATGCTTCCTTACTTTGAAGAATATAACAATATTCTTTTCTATCCTGTCCAATACGAGGGACTCGAAGAATCTCCAAACATTGTGTATACTGGAGCAGCTCCTAACCAACAGGCTCTCCCAGCAGTCGACTGGGCATTTAATAATCTGGGAAAAAAATTCTTTTTGGTTGGTTCTGATTATGTCTTTCCGCGCAGTGCAAACGAGATAATGAAATACAGAATAAAAGAGCTTGGGGGTCAGATAGTTGGCGAGGAGTATAGAAAGCTTGGAGACAAAAACTTTACTGGGATAGTTCAAGAGATCAAGAATTCTCACCCCGATGTAATTTTGAACACAATTAACGGAGATAGTAACATCTGGTTCTTCCAGCAATTAAGATCTGAAGGAATTACATCAGACAAGATTCCTACAATGTCATTTAGTATAGGAGAGAGTGAAGTCAAGCAGTTAGGGACAAAAGACACGACTGGGGATTATGCAGCATGGAATTATTTCCAAAGTATTGATACCAAAGAGAATAAAGAATTTGTTAACGCATTTAAAGAAAAGTATGGGCAAGATTCTGTGATAAATGATCCAATGGAAGCAGCTTATACCAGTGTGTACATTTTTGCAGCTGCAGTTGAGAAGGCTGGAACAGACAAGCCATCTTTGGTGTTGGATGCAGTTAAAGGAGTATCTCTTATTGCACCAGAGGGTGTAGTGGGTGTCGATCCGCAAACACAACATCTGTTAAAAATTGTTAGAATAGGAAAAATACGTGATGATGGTCAATTCAACATTATTTCAAGCTCTGATCTTCCAATTGTTCCTATACCTTATCCAACATACAAATCCGTGGATGATTGGAACTCATTTCTAGATGATCTTTACATCGGATGGGGAGAAAAATGGTCGAATTCGTAATGACAATCTATGCCAGGAGCTCACATGATTCTCTTTCGTAAATATTCACACAAACTATTGGCATTAATTCTGATTGTAAGTATAGTGCCAACTATTATTTTTACAAGCTTGGTATACTCTGATAAGGTTCAGAATGAAAGGAATAATATTGATACAAGATTAAAGTTAGAATCTAAGTCACAAGCTGATAAGATTTCAAACCTTATTTCAGAAGAAAAAATAGCAATTAGCCATATTTCTCATCAACCATTGGTAATGTCTAAAACTGAAGATTTGACAAACTCTAAATTAAACAGTGATTTGGGATTTTTATCCAAAATAGAATTGATGAACAAGTTTCATGTTGATTTGGATTTTTATAACTGGATAGAAGATTTTGCGATACTAGATAAAAAAACAGGAAAGATACTTTTTACAGAGGGATTCAGAGATTTACAATTTAGCGACCTACAAACAAGTAATATTGTAGAAACAACAGATTCAGGCGCGACAGATATCTTTCTCTCACAAGACCCTATTGTAGATGGATCTGGCATGTTCAGTAGAGACACGCCGACTATGCTGATTTATTCGCCAATATCTAGAGAAACCTATGTTCCTGCAATACTTGTGGCGAGGATAGATACCTCAAATTTGATTTCAAATGTTGATGGATCAGATTCCACAGACGAATATCTTGTAAATTCTGAGGGCTACTTTTTATCAAAACCGGCAAATATTGAAAAGCTAGGGCTACTCAGCAATCCAGATCTTAAATTAAGAGTATCAGAGCCTGATTCAGGAGATCTGACCAAAATTTTCACGAGCAGATCCTCAGATGTTACTGTTTCAAATCTTGATGGCTATACCAACTATGCAGGAGATCTTGTTGTAGGCTCAATTAGTCCTATTGAAAACACAAATTGGTTTTATGTTGTTGAGATGCCTCAAAAAGACGCCTTCAAGGAGGTTGTAAATCTTCAAAAAAACACCATTGTTTTCATTGTCATACTTACCGCAGGATTAGCTATAACTTCTATCTTATTTGCAAGAAATCTAGTCAAACCTCTAGAAAAACTTAGATCAGCGGTTCATGGCGTAGCTGAAGTTCAATATTTTGAACTAAAAGTTGAATCAACTGATGAGATTGGAAGGTTATCATTAGAATTCA
>CAZIHN010000105.1:0-2725 GCA_964538845.1 uncultured Nitrosopumilaceae archaeon
TTGGCACAAAATTACTATTTTTTTCTTTTTTTTTTTTGATTTTATTGTCATGATAGGTGTTGGTGTCTTGACTGGGAGAAATCTCCAGATATTGGCAAAATTGAAAACCTCCATCTAAAGAGGAATCGAATTATATGGAAATTTGTTATAAATTTCTGACGTAAAACTCTTCATTAAATCTAAAAAGATCTTGCAGCCATCTTTGACTTCGATTTCAGAGTATTCATTAAAAAGAAAACTTGACGCAGATCTGGTCTTGCCATTCTCAATCCCCATTTCTTGTAATCTTCTTTCATTTTCTGTATCAATGTTATCTTGCATGATTTCCTCCGGTGTCCTAGGATCAAAAACACCTATTGATTCTAACTGGCCAATGGAATTAATTGGTACTTTAATTTTTATGATTTCTGGTCTAATAGAAAAACGATGAATGTTTCTCCTTTGCCACATGAAACCTCCGATCTTGTCTTCCTTGATTTCTTGAATCTTTAATTCAAAATAATCGATAAATGATAGTGCGCTTTTGTTACCGATGCTCTTTAATCTAAACATTTGTGAATTTAATTTCCTGTCACTCGATATTTTAAGAGAATACTTGTAACTATATTCTTCCAATAGGTGTGTAGGAATATTCCTACATGATATTAAAAAACCACTAAGGTAATACTGGACCTTTGTTACATCATTGTAATTATATTTCATTTGTCTTAGAAAATATTCTGATTCAGATATTTTTTCTTTTACAGTCAAACAAAACTATTTTCGAATTACCTGATTTAAGTAATAATCTTTATCGCGATATTACAGACAAATGAGAATAGAACTAATATCATCTTCTCATACTTTTAATTTGAATACCTCTATAAAATTAATATAAGTCAAGTTTCTAAAGTTTAAATTTTTCAAATTAATCTGTCACTAGTTTATAGTATAAATTCTCAGTTTTGAAAAGCTCGAATAATTATCATGAGCGCCAAAAAAAGTTTTTGGCCAATACTTTCATACAATTCTTCTGGAAATCCTAGATTGATTTGTTTAGAAAATTTTCCATTTGATATTCAAGAAATAACATTTAACAAATAAGGAATCAACAATTTTGTTTGACTCTCCAATTTTTTATTTTGAATTTATTGCATCTTTGAAATAATCATTTAAAATTTCGTTTGTAATAACTTGTAAGGACTTGGTCTCACTTAACGAGATCCAATATCCATCCTTTTCAAAAGATACCATGTATGATTGATACTCGCCTGTTTTGTTGTCCTTAACTCCTTCTGCGTGTACTGCCATCGGTATTCCGTTTACCTGGCGAAGCTGTTCATACCCATAAGTATTGTCATAAAAACGCTTGGAACAATTGCATGGTTCTATCTCTAAATGTGCTCCGCCATTCCAAGTTTCAAGATTCTGATAGTCAATGCCTGTTCTACTCCCTATGGCATCTATCATTAGTAGATATTCTCCTGTCTCTAGTCTCAGCGGTATGTTCAAATTCAAACCAGACATTTTTTTCCAATCTTGTAACAAAATATTAGATGAATTCCGTATCTCATCGGTTGACAGAATTCTTCCTTCTCCTACAATTCCGTTCTTATCTGCAGTCCAAGTTGGAGGTTTTACGCTGATATACCCATTACCGTCTAAAGCAAGGTCAAGATTAGGAATAGCATTATGGATTGGTTTTACGAGAAATTTTATAGACTGATAAGATGCTGCACCATCAATTGTTCGGTACCTTTCATACCAACAGGGATCATGCATATTTTGTTCATAATTTGGATGATAGAATACAAGACAATGGGAGGCAATGTCAAGCTGACTGTAGGCCCGAAAAGACGATATATCATTTGTGTCTCCTCCTAACCAAGAAGGGAGGCGTATCAAGAGAAATCTTTGGTATGAATTCCATTTGTCTGAATAATTGTATGATGAAGGATACATGAAAAATCCATAATCGCCAGGTTTTATGTCTGAAATCTTTACGTATCCATAATTATCGTCTGGATACTGTTCGTGGAGAATGATTCGCTCATTTTGGTTTGATAAGGTTGGAGAGGGATGAAAAATGACGATAACAGAATATATCAAGAAAGCAGCTACAACCAATGAGATCATAAACATCGAGAATTTTGATAGGTGAGGACTTTTCGTGCTTATTTTTAATCAGATCTTACTTTTAGATATTTGTTGAAAAATTTTATGACAAATGAGATATGAGACTCTCACAGATCTAGATACAAATTATTGTTTCCTTTGGTAAGATTAATCAGAATCTAAATCGTTTTTGGATAAGAATAATGCCAATAATGCCAAGTGTCACTATCATAAACGCAAGTGAACCAAACTCAGGAACCAGAGAACAACTTCTGGTATAGCTGTATGGTCCTCCCAATACTTTTGCTATGCCAATCTCAATATTGGAATCGCCATCAGGAAGGTTAACGCTTGTAATGGAATGTGTTGAATTGTTAGTGTCAATTGGGAGTAAAAGGGGTCCATTGTTTACAGCGTAACCTAATGCTAGTCTAGATACTGGTTGGAAATTAGAGCTAGAACCATTCCAGTGTACATAAAGACCTAGAGGCAAGTATGAAGTGAGATTGCCATTTGTAGAGTTTTGAATTGCTAGAGTCATCATATCGTCATTAATTATATTCAAATTAGTTAAATTAGCATCAGAAACATGGAATGCAAGTTTAAGATAGCTATCATTACATTTGATTTG
>CAZIHN010000106.1:0-2640 GCA_964538845.1 uncultured Nitrosopumilaceae archaeon
AATTCACGAATATTCTCCAAAAGGTTATTTCGTTGAAAGATTCAGGGATAACGGTTCACTGTATTGCAGGAAACCATGACTATCACTTGCTAAACCTTACATATAATGATCCTAAAAATCCTAACCCGTTTGCAAAGGAATATCCGCTAGAATTCCTTCCTTTTCTTGATTTTCCGAAAGATAATCCAAAATATCTATTTCGACATGGATGGGAGTTTGATCACATACAGCATCCCGAAATCATGGAAATCATGTGCTACAATCTTTCCGATAAGGCAGGAAAGATAAGATCAGAAATTTGGGACGTTCTTACTAAAAACATAAAAGCTGAGACCATAGTGTTGATTAATGAAATAATCGACAGGTTAGAGGGAAAAGACAACTATATCGATACTTTATTGAATATACCAGAAAGAAGATTAGGTGGAAACTTTGGTCCTGTGGAACACAAAGCATGTCATTACAAACGAAAGAAGGATCAGATACTAGTTTTTGGCCATACTCACTATGCCTTCGTAAATACAGATAACACAGTAGTAAATTCAGGTTGCTGGGTTAATGATGTACCAGAAACTGCTAATACGTATGTAGAGCTTAAGGGTGATGAAATCCATCTAATGAAATATGACAAAAATGGCAGCTCCGAAATCACTACAAGACAAAAATGCCCATAAAAATATTAGTGTCGAGCTCTTGACTTGTTTTAATTATTGTTAATCGTATTTCAAAACTATATTAATGAAAGTTAATCTCATTTACCCAGTCTGAAAATTCAAAAAAATTCGCTTGCTGTATTTGTTTAACAATTATTCTATAAACCTATGATCTAAATCATATTCAAAGGGATAACCTTGTTTAGTTTTACACCACGGGCATAATGTAACCAAGAATTCTCTTGTTTTATCGCCTTCTCTATACCTAATACCATACCATACCTGTAACTCTCGATTAATTTGATTTTTACACTCATGACAATAGAATGGTTTTTTCTCTATTATTGCATTCTTGTTTCTTTTAATCGAATCCTTACCAAACCAAAATAAGGTTTGTTCTGCCTTGCATTTAGGACATTGACCACGATATCCATACTCAAAACAACCAAAAATATTATTTGTGTATGCCCTCAACTCTTCTCTAGTTTCCACATCCTCCACCACTTCTAGTTCATTTTTATCAGTGAATGGAATACCAATTGGTAGAACAGGTTTAACTTTCAAAGCAAATTTCCTTTGTATCCATTTTACCTTTTTATGGCTAATTAATTTACCACAGTTCCAACATCTCATGTCAGGTTTATGGGTAATGGTCAGACTATTTTTTAGTAATATTTCGAATTAAGGTTTACCCAGCTTTTATCAGTTTCATTAATATTTCTGCTGCATTAGGCGTGAATAATTATTATTACTAGCCCCAAAACCTTATTGAAATGCTGCCTTCTGTTCTATCTATGATAACCGGATTATCTGATTCTATTCCCCACTTCCACATGGCCTTCCAGTAGGAAGCCTGACCAGTTTAGGTGAATTTATCAAATTTGATATTCCGTTATTGTTATTCGGAGATTTATCGCATCTTTTTCAATGATTTCGTAGTTCCATGATATCCATCATGACAACCTCTGCAGAGGATTTGGAGATTTTGCCATTCATTAGTACCTCCCATTGCAATTGGAGTTTTATGATTTAGTGTAAGATTGTCAGAAGTTCTGCAATTCTCGCATTGTGCCTTAGCAGCTCTCAAGATAGCACCAAAAGATGGTCTTCCCCCATAAACACATGTATAAGTTGTGAAAATAAGAACATGTGCAAGTAACATCAAGCTTGAGACCTTAGCAACGTGGATACCATTATGATTGTATTTTTGATGCCAATTAGGTGCAAATTAATAACAATCATCACAATTTAGGATTCTACAAGATTAAATTTTTCTGCAAACGAGTTTGTTTCCTCAGCAATTTACAACTGGGATTTATTAGATTTTCTATATTTGAAATGTTGGACAACCGGGATAATTAAAACAATAATCTTACCCAAGTTTACGAACGTACCTATCGGAGGAGAAAGAAGTCTTGTCAAATAACCTGCACTTGGAGATACATTCACAACTTTACCGATATAGTCTTGTTCAGTTATAGGAAAATCTGTTCCTAGAATTGAGCCTGGATTTGCATCTCCTTTGGTCCTAAGAGTTAGAGGATTTTCTTTTAGAATTTCTGCGACTCTGTGAAGAATTATCTTATCATGGGTAATTGGCCTCTTGAAAACTATAATGTCCCCAACTTTTAGATCCTTGAACGGAAAACGGTTATCTGCTGTGACGACATCAAATACATGTAGATTTGGTTCCATAGAACCACTTGAAACAATATAATACGGATTTTCTCCTGTCAAACCAAGAAATAACCCAGTCATACCTAGCAGGGCAAAAATGGCTACAAGTGGAACTGTCAATACTATTCCCAATATCAAACAATTTCTTGCTTTTCCTGGATCATCTTTTTTAATTTTAAAATAAGAAATCAAACCTCCAATCAAGGCAAAAAGAAGAGGTAGCTCGTACCATACAGGGCTTATTTTTTTAGTCATTAATTTTTACCCTTGTTTTAAATCTGGTCTCTTTTTGTTTGGTTTTAACTTTTCT
>CAZIHN010000107.1:0-2307 GCA_964538845.1 uncultured Nitrosopumilaceae archaeon
ATGGAGATATCAAAAGAAAAGTAACAAGTGATAAAATTCTGATTTTATTGCGCCTACAATAACCCGACAAGATATGACAATTCATGTGATTGGGACAATCCTCCCTTTTCCGGCCAATCTGTAAAAACGTTAGCATAAACACTTGCCAAACCTGCTGAGGAGTTGGCTGGAACAAAGTAAGGAAGAACAACTTCAGACCTTCCAGGGTTTAATGTATACTTTACAGAGGAAGTTCCAAGACTGCTTAAATTAGAATCAAAAAGGTTTATTGTTACAAGGGACGTGTTTTCAGAGCTAGAATAGATTTCTATCGTGACAAATCCGCTTTGGCCCCTCTTGAAATCTGATACTTTATTTCCAAGCTGGTCAGTTGGCGATACAGACAAAATGGAAATTCCGTCCGAAGCAGTAGAATTGGCTTGCATACTGGTAATGCATGGGTTTGTTCCGTTGATAATTGTGAGGTCTCCTTTTACATCAAAACATGATTGTATCCTGCTATCTGCAAGACCATATTCTACATTGAGATTCTTGTTTATCTCAACTAGCTGCCCGTGACTTATTGCAGCATACTTGTTGAATTCAAGGATTGCTTGGTTCCAAGTTCCACCATTGTTTAGGGTTGTCTGCATGGCGCTATTTGCAGCATCAACCCTCTCCTTCATAAAATTAAATTCCCCCTGAAATACCGCCTGTGTTCTATTGTCCCCGACTGTTTTTAGAAATCCAGCATAGGCCGCATTGGCAGTATTAGTACCATTCAACTCCTCAAAAGTAATAAGATCCTTTTTTAGCGCGTTAGCTGCTAACAGTCTCTGTTGCTGCACCATCATATTATTATCTTGGGCGGCTTTTTCGTCAGCAAGTATTTTTGTCACCTGTCTTTTTGATACTTCAATTTCTTGTAATATCTTCATAGCCATTGGGTCGTTTTGAATTGCAGGGCCTGCTATAGTAGTGAACTGACTTGGTCCTATTTTGGTAACATTTTGAGATACATTGGTTGCAGATGTATCTGTGCCGTTTGCGTCGATGAGGTTCGTGGAAACTAAAAATACAGATTTGTTATTTTTTGTAGTCTCGTTATTATAAGCAAGTGCCAAGAGATGGGCCTGAGCTGGACTCATAAAGGTCATACTATCATTTTGGACAACTACTCCAAGTGTTACAAGAGCTTGATCATTTGTCATCTTGACTTGCTGGTTTTGTTCCATAGTAGGAGATGAACCTGTAGCATTTGTAAGATGTACTGAGCAGGTTTTTACTGGACCTGGGTTATAATCAGCAGGGATTGCAGCAGGATCTTGTATAGTTGAAGTAATACATGATTCCGCAGTTAATGGTATTCCTCCATTGCTAGGCCAATCAGTAAATGCATCTGTAAATACATTGGCCGCTCCCACTTGCGCACTATTGGGAATGAAAAAAGATAAAGTCATGTCAGTCTTTCCAAGATTTACCATTGATTTTACCGAGGCAGTTCCAAGACTGCTTTGTCCAGAATCAAAGAGGTTCAATGTGATAAGTGCTGGTTCTGTTGTATCTGATGAAATTGAAACCTTGACAAATCCATTCTGACCTTTCTTTAATATTGAGACCGGATTTCCTTGTTGATTTGTGAATTGCACCGCATCAATTGAAACCCCATGATTCTTAATTACTGTGAACTTTGTAGAATTGGTATAATTCTTACCATTAACTATTGCATTTGCAATACTTTGATAGACACCAGTTGGGTTGTTATCGCCAATCTTAAATTGTAAAATTCCTGTCCCGTTCTCGTCAGTCGTTACTGTTCTTGAGATAATGTTATCTCCTATAGTATTTGTAACTCCAATTGCAACATTTTGAAGACTTTTTCCTGCAAGCTCCACTTTTAGTGTAACAACATCATTGTATGCATAATAGGCCTGGTCCATTGCAAGTGAAAGATTGGTATTTCGGATTACTGGTGGGGATTGATAGGCACTTGTTGTCACAGAGAAAATATTGGATGGAAAACTCGTGCCAATTGAATTGATTGCAGATACTCGATAGAAATAAGTCGTGCTTGAGGACAATTCTGTATCTGAATATTTAGTTAAAGTTGAATGAGTATTTTCAATTATTGTAAACCATGTATAACCACTATCAGGTGATCTCTCAATTTTATAACCAATTATTGACGAACCGCCATTCTCTGAAGGAGTGGACCATAGCAAATTGATCTGTGAGAAATTAATAGAATTGGCATTGAGGCCTGAAGGAGGGGGAGGAATTGTTAATACAATTGCGGATTGTTTGTTGGTGTCTTTTGTACCGTTTGTA
>CAZIHN010000108.1:0-2227 GCA_964538845.1 uncultured Nitrosopumilaceae archaeon
GGAAGAAATTAAAATGTTTGTAGTATTTTTTCCATCACCCCACAATAGTGTGACCGTATCCCCTAAAGTTGGTCCTGTCACGTTTCCAGAAACAGATACAGTATCTACAATCCACCTTGGCATTGTATTATTGACAGTCAAAATATTGATTGAGTTTGGAGGAACTAGACCCAATAGCGATAATGCACCTGAATTTGCTCCACAAAGATTATCCTTTGAGTAGGATGCGCTGTGCATGGCACTATTGACAAGAGTTTGCTTTAGTTGATTAACTGTAAGGGTAGGAAATTTTTGAAGAACCAGGGCAGCAGCTCCTGCAACATGAGGAGCAGCAGCTGAGGTACCAAAGAATGGACTTTGAGCAGATTGATCTGTTGTAGTTCACTCAGGTCAACAAATTTCTGGCTTTAATCTTGCATCATCAGTTGGACCTGATGAGCTAAAATTTTCTAAACTATTATTTGCATAGTAAACTGCACCTGCTGTGAATGAACCATTTGCATCAGCTGGTGTTTCGATGCTTCCAAACCTAGAGTTAACAGATTTGTCAAATGGATTGGCTCCATTCGAACCATAAATATGGAAACTATGATTTTGCGTGGAACTAAACGACGCTACCACAAGACAAGCCTTGCCATTACCACCTACTCCATTAAAGCCCTCAATTGGTGCCGACGGGAAATCTAACTGATCACCTTCAGAAATTGCAAGCACGCTAGTCATTGTGGAATCATAAAGAAAGAAATCATAATCTTGAGAAGTCGTTGGCCAAGCATTCCATGTGGCGATAAAAGGATAGCCATTATCCGTAACAGGCAAGCATGCCCGTTGAACTCCTGCGGCGGTTGGTCTGAAATCCATTACACTTTGCCAACTTAAAAGACCTATCTGACTAGGCGTTATTGGACTTATTTTGTAAACTCCTTGCCAGTGACCATTCCCTTCATTTCCTGCCGATGTTACAACAAAAATTCCAGATGCTACTGCTTGATTGACTTTTTGTGCAACTGTTGACGTACCATCTCTGAAACCTCCAGCTCCGTTACCTCCTAGTCCTGGAAAAACAACTGAGGTTGTAATTATGTTAACATGGTGAGCTATGGCATCATCGATTGCATTGTTAAAGTCGACGCTATTTCCAATTACGTACAATCGTAGCTTTACTCCAGGAGCCATATCCACGACAGTTTGTGCAACAGCTGTACCATGTGAGTGACCAGAAGCCTTTCCGCAAGAAATGCTGCTTGAACATAGGTTAGTCGAATCAAATAGCGTACTGCTCATGATGTTATTTTTTATTTCAGGATCATTTGTAAAAAAGCTGTCATCTATTACTGCAACAACAGTTCCATTTCCGGCGTATCCTGATTGCTGCATCAGATCAGCATGAGAGAAAGCAACACCTTCGCTTACAACAGTTGGAAAAACTGCCATGTCAGGCAAAGTTATACTCTTGACATTGTTTGATTTGGAAATTTGATTTATCTCGTCAAGTGTTAGCTTGGTCACTAGAACATTGTTATCTTTCCCAGTGACATCGATGGTTTTTGACGGAACAGTCTTGTTGGAATCCAAGTTCAAGTAAACCCAAAACTTGCCGCTTTGGTCAATGTTAATATTGAAAGGGCCAGATTTTTTCAAATTCGACTTACCGATTTGATCAAGAATCCTTGCATCAATTTTATGTGAGTAGGCCTTGTACTGGCCTACATTTTTTTGAAGCGAAATCTTCCCATTATCTGCGGGAATTGCTACAGAATAACTAGTACCGAGAATCATCATTGCAAATGAGACTAGTAGAATGGTACAGACGACCAGAGACAGGTTTTTAGTAATCATTACCACATCCTGTCCTGAAATATGACTTAAATAAAATTATCTTTCCAAATTTATCTTTCAAATCTTTGACCACTTTCAGTTTGTGGGTTATAAGATGATCCTTCCAAGATTGGAAGAGGTTGAAATTTCTCCTTCTTATTTTCTCAAATAATAAGAAAATTACTTGAATAAGGATATTCTATATCCAATTATTGATTTCCTTAAAATATTAAAAAACGAGAAAATCTATTTAAGAAAAGTAATAAAATGCAGAATCGGATTCTTTAGGATCCAGATTCCAACTCGGAATAATTTTCAGGCCCATTTGTCATAAAATAACTCGAATTCAAAACATCTAAAAGATGATTATAATTTTGAAACGTCTCTTTCTGTTTTATTGCCTTCTTTA
>CAZIHN010000109.1:0-1757 GCA_964538845.1 uncultured Nitrosopumilaceae archaeon
CAATTTTAGCATGGAGCAAATACGATAGATCTAATTTTACATTATCTCATCAACAAGAGAAGAGATAAAGAGCTCAAATTCAGTATCTGAGAATCGGATTATCTCTACCATGTTTTGCTCTTTTGCAACCTCAACTGCCTTTATGTGATAACACTGGCCATCAGATGACAAACAATTATAAAAATAATCTTCACATGAACAAAAATTAATCTCAGGATCTAACCAATGTTCATTATCCTTTCCAACCACTGTCCAAATTTCTCTTTTACTTGGTTCAAAATGATGTAATTTAACTCCATTTGAAGAAACTATTGCATCAATGTTTCCTGATTCTTTTTTCACAAGAATTTAATTAAATCCAACCATGTAAATCCTTTGATGATAAAAACCAGAATAGTTCCCTTAGAACCGGCTTTAATCTTGGAAGACGAACAACGTTATTTAGTTATCACTGATACTCATATTGGATTTGAGTCAAGTCTTATCTCAAATGATATTCATCTAGAACCAAAGGATTTGATTAATGAGATTCACAATAATTTGGAATCACTGATAAAATTGGAACATCCTAATGCACTCATAATACTAGGCGATGTAAAATCAGGAATAGATTCAATATCCAAAGTAGAGTGGGATGCAGTTCCATTCTTTTTTGAGATAGGAAAAAAGATCAAGACAATTGTGGTCCCAGGCAATCATGATGGTAACCTCCAAAGACTTGCTCCTGATTGGATAACCCTGTCTAGTTCCTCAGGTATAGTAATTGGAGATGCCTTGTTAACTCATGGTCATGTAATGCCATCAGAAAATCTTTCACATGTTAATAAGATAATAATGGGTCATCTGCATCCGATATTTTTTCAGGAAGGATCCGTATTAGATGGACAGCAAGTATGGGTGTCAATCAGGGCTAATAAAAATCAGATATTTCCTTCAACCTCAGGAGATATTGAGATTATTATCGTCCCTTCCTTTAACAAGTATTTTTACTCTACTTTTAAGAAATATCACAAAAAGTCGATATCACCCATATTGGAGCATATTCATGATTTCCATTCGGCAAAGATAGTAACATTGGACGGCTCAATAATTGGAAATGAATCGTTTCTTCAGAATGTAATCTAATAGATTTACCACTAGGACATCAAAAAATGATAAAGATTATTGATCCAACTAAAGGCAAGATTTTAGTATATAGGATCGAAATGTGATCATCCTGTTAAGATTATAACATCTTACTAGAAAATTCAAATGAATAAAAATAGCTAAAAACTTCAAATACAAAGATTAAGGGTTATTCGATTACTTCATAATTTTCGAGTGGTCTCCTGGTCGTTTCATTACTACTGAGCCATTCAAGAGTTTTAGAAAACGAGTCTGCAATTTCTGTTGTTATCAATACAGGAATTCCTAGCTCAACTGCTTTTCTTCGAATTTGATATTCGTCATAGAGCATCCCCACGTACTTTTCTAGAGTAGATGTACTTGGAACATTTATTATAAAATTTATTTTTCTTTCATAAAGCAAATCAGAAATGTTGGGTTTTCTTTCAGGCTCACTTATCTTATAAACAACTTCTACATCTCCGATTCTTTTGTCTGCTAGAAATTCTGCGGTGTGCTCAGTTGCATATATTTTGTATCCAAGACCTTTGAGAAGTAAAGCAGTTTGGAATAGTTTCTCTTTGTTTTCAGATCCACCAGCGCTGATTACGACTGCGCCCTTATTCGGTAACGAATATCCTACTGAAAGTAAA
>CAZIHN010000110.1:0-1724 GCA_964538845.1 uncultured Nitrosopumilaceae archaeon
TGAAGTCAAGACTCTAGAGACAAAGTACGATATTGATAGTGGAGATTGGTATGTTGCTTTAGGATTTGGAGAAAAAAAGGTAATAGTAAAAATGGATTCAGTACAAGGCACCATTACAGATATAACAGAAATCTGAGTCTATTTTTTAAATTGAACGTTAGAAACTTCTGGATCCTTTATTGTGACCAATCCACCATCTCGGAGCTGTTGAATTAATTCCAAGACTTCCTTTTCTACCTGCCCTCGTACTAGACCAATTTTTTGTGCAAATGCATCAACTAGTTCCGTTATTTTTCTTTCACCATCACACAATTTCCAAAATTCCACGATAGCCTGGTTTACCATAAATCCTTGCTGATTTTCATTCATTAATACAAGTGAACCATCCTCCTGTTTTACTAGAGAACCTGTTCCCTGGGGTTTGGCAGTTTCATAATTTATTGGAGCTACAGTTTTTTGTTTGCCATAGTTAATTAGCTTCTTTCCCTCATCAGACATTCTTTCAGGGCTCCAAGCTGGCTCCCACACAATCTCTATATTAACGCCAGTCACACCCGGAACTTTAGTAACATATTTTTTTACATCATTTACCAAGGTATCGTGCAAAGGACAACCGCGAGTAGTCATAGTCATTTTGATATCAACTTTGTCGTCCTCCTTGATATTTACCTTATAGATTAGTCCCATGTCAACTACATTAATTGGGACTTCGGGATCCATACACTGCCTTAATGAATCAAGAACTTGATTCTCAGT
Organism: uncultured Nitrosopumilaceae archaeon; assembly: GCA_964538845.1. Lineage (GTDB taxonomy): Archaea > Thermoproteota > Nitrososphaeria > Nitrososphaerales > Nitrosopumilaceae > Nitrosotalea. Next base: position 757 of record CAZIHN010000110.1, read on the forward strand.
TACGTTGGGCATAAAATATTTTCATTGGTTCATACAATAAATACCTTACAGCTTAGATTTGAATAACTTTCGGATTGATTGGATAAAGGGAGGTTTTGCTACACCTGCCTCTGTTATTATTCCATTTATCAGCTCAGGCGGAGTCATATCAAAGGCTGGATTTATTACATTTACGTTGTCAGGAGCGGTCTTTTTATCACCAATCCCAGTAACCTCGCTTGCTTTTCTTTGTTCTATGACAACATCATTAGGTGTACTTTCCATATCAAATGTTGAGAGAGGTGCTGCAACATAGAAAGGAATATTGTGTTGTCTTGCCATCAAGGCTACCTGATATGTTCCTATTTTGTTGTAAACATGACCAGTTTTCAGAATTCTGTCTGCGCCCACTATTACTTTGGTTACGAGTTTCTTGGACATTGTGTAACCTACAGCTGTATCAGGAATAAGACTCACATCAATATTATCATGTTTTAACTCAAATGCTGTTAGTCTTGAACCCTGCATAACAGGTCTTGTCTCAGTTGCTATTACCTTAATCTTTTTTCCACTTTCTTTTGTTGCTCTAATAACTCCAAGAGCTGTTCCATAACTTACTGTTGCCAAGGCCCCTGCATTACAATGTGTCAGAATTGTGTCATTGTCATCAAATAGGATAGAACCCAATTTCCCCATTCTTTTGTTTGTTTGGATATCTTCTTCTGCTATCATTTTTGCTTCATCAATCATCGCTTTTTGTATCTCATCCCTGCTTTCATGGGTCCTTGCAACTTTCATCATCTTATCAAGTGCCCAAGCCAAATTGATTGCCGTAGGTCTTGTCTCAAATAATTTTTTTCGCGCCTTTTCAAGATCGTCTAAGAGTTTCTCTTTTGTCTTTGCCTTACTTTGCAATGAGGCTAAAGCTAAACCAAACGCTCCAGTCACCCCTATGGCTGGAGCTCCTCGCACTACTAAATTCTTTATTG
>CAZIHN010000111.1:0-1580 GCA_964538845.1 uncultured Nitrosopumilaceae archaeon
ATATGCTGAATCTTATGAGAAATTGCAAATTTATCATTACTGATTCTGGAGGTCTGCAAGAGGAGGCAACATCGCCATCTATTCGAAAGAAAGTATTAGTGACGAGAAAAACAACTGATAGACAAGAGGCTGTAGATTTTGGCTATTGTGAACTTGTTGGAACAACTACTTCAAAGATTGTAGAAGCAATCAAGAAAACTTCCCTAGACTCAAGAATATCATCTCACAAGAATCCTTATGGTTCAGGCAATACTTCTAAAAAAATTATCAAGATACTACAGAAGAACACAGAATCGGATCAAGTCACACAAACTCTCCTTCTTCAACGACTCCCAGTCAGATAAATGTCCTATCTTTCTTCGGAAAAACCTGTTCAATAGTTCGAAAATTCTAGAATAATTATGAGAAGACTTCCACCTTTTCTTTATTTTTATAGCTTGTTTATTCCCAAAATCCTACATACTACCAGTCTTATAGAATGAAAAGTCAGGTATAAAGTCGCAGAAATGACAAAAGATTCTTTGTTTGAAAAAATAGAACGTCTCACTGCAAAAGTGTGTGTTGTGGGTCTAGGCCAAGTTGGACTTCCAACAGCACTCACATTTGCAAAACAGGGTTTTGATGTCACAGGTCATGACATAAACAAGTCTCTTTTGACTGCTTTGGATTCAAGACAAGCTCCATTTGAAGAAGAAGGACTGGAAGAGTTACTAGAACAATGTATTGAGAAAAGAAAGTTTCTCACCAATTCAAACATTGAAAACTCTGTAAAAAATTCAGACATAATAATAATTTGTGTTGCCACGCCACTTACTGACGATATCAAACCAAATCTCACTTTTTTGGAGAATGTGTGTAATTCACTATCTGAATTATCACTTAAAAATAAGCTCATTATTATCGAGAGTTCTATACCGCCGGATACCTTCAAGAATTTAGTGCAAATATTGGAAAGAAAAAGCAAACTAGGAAGAGATTTTTGGATGGCATTTGTACCAGAAAGATTAGCACCAGGTCAAGCCTTATCAGAAATACAAACAACCCCCAGAATAATAGGTCATGCTGATACTGACTCTGGCAATCTAGCAAAATCGTTCTACGAAAAAATGGTAAGCTCAAGAGTGATACTAACAAGTGCTGAAATTGCTGAAATCTCTAAACTAGTTGAAAACGCTTTTAGAGATGTAAATGTAGCCTTTGCAAATGAGGTAGGATATATTTGTGAAAACTATGGAATCGACGCTGCTGAGCTTATCAATGTGTGCAATTCTCACCCTCGCGTAAAGTTACTACAACCCGGTCCTGGAGTAGGAGGACCATGCCTCCCAAAAGATCCTTATCTTCTGCTTAGTCCTAAGGGCAGGAAAAATATTGAATCAAAATTAATTTTGGACTCGAGGAAAATAAACGACGGTATGCCTTTTCATGTAGTTGATTTGATAAGGGAAGCATTAGCAGATCAGGGCAAAAAGATTCACGATTCAACAATCACAGTGCTGGGGGTAACCTACAAGGCAAACGTAAGCGACACTCGATATTCTCCTGCAAAAGAAATAATTTCAAAACTTGTAAAGGATAGA